>CAZNSF010000321.1:0-4638 GCA_964575565.1 uncultured Verrucomicrobiota bacterium
CGATTGGCCTCTATCTCGCCTGGCGATTATTTATGGGAAGAATTAGAGCTTTTCCTGATCTTCAACTTCTTACCACGGTAATGGCCACTCTTTCTTTCATTACCATCGTATTAGGAAATTGGATTTATATTGCCTACCGCGCAGCAAAAGATTCTCCGAAAGTCTACTTTTTGGCTAACATGCCAGAGGTCCATAAAATCTTCTTCGAATTCAAAGAATTTGCGGCTCTCTTTACATTGCCGCTTTCTGTAGCGGCAGCGTTTATTTTGTGGCGTTACGGTCGACAAATTCTAGAAAAAGATTGGACTCGCACTGCTGTGGCGATTCTTATCGCGCTCCACTTCTTTTACTTCGTGGTTGCCTTTGGCTTGGGAGCAGCCGTTACCAAACTAAAACCTATTTAACCTTATAGGAAATTCTAATATGAATTCTAAAACTTCAAATCCATCTTCAAACACTCCTAGCCATATTTATAATTTTCCAATCCCAAATGGGATTGCCATTGCAGCTTGTCTTTCAGCCATGATCGGTCTCTTGGCGTTAGGCATTATTGTTTTTATGTGCGAAGCCTCTAAACCTTTTGAGAGCCAAATCTATGCCTTGGGTAAACTTTGGATGCCGGGCGCGGATGGAATCGGCCCTTATTCTGGTAAAGAAACTGTAATGCTTTTAGGATGGCTCATCAGTTGGCCGATTCTCCATTTCTCTTTGCGCCATAAACAATTAAATGGCGGTCTTTGGCTTACTGTATTTCTTCTGGGAATTGGCGTGGCTAGTACATTAATATGGCCGCCCGTTTGGCATTTCTTTCTTAGGCATTAATTGCGGTTGATCATTGTAACGTGGATTTAAGTTGATATTCATAATGCTTTTTTAGAAGGTGACTTTAGGGCGTTATGAAAATTAAATCCATTCGAGCCACACCCGTAAATATCCCTCTCGATGCGCCGTTTTATTGGTCGGTTGGCACTTATCCCGGTACCACTAAAGTTGTCGTAGAAATTTTTACTAATGAAGGATTGGTAGGCTTAGGCGAATCACCTTCGCCCGATTGCACCGAGGTCATTAATCGTGTTCTTGCTCCGCGTTTGGTTGGCTTTGATCCATTCGATACTCATCGTTGCGAACGAGTCTGTGTGCCAGATACAAAGGTGATTCCAAATACAGATAATAGCGCTATTTTAAAATCATGGGGCGGTATCGAAATGGCGCTTTGGGATTTACGCGGTAAAGCTTGGAATCTACCTCTCTATAAACTCTTAGGCGGCGCTGTTCGTAAACAAATTCCATGGACGGAATACTTTTCTTTTCGACCTAAAAAGGGTTCGGTAGGCGGCGAGCGAACTCCCGAAGCTGTGGCGAAATATTGTGCTCGCATGCGTGAGAAATATAATTCAACGTTTTTTGAAGGCAAATTGCAATTGGGCGATCCGCATCTCGAAATTAAAACGGTTAAAGCTGTTCGTAAGGCCATCGGCGATGATGCCATGTTACGACTCGATGGCAATATGTCGTGGTCACTGGCTACCGCGCGCTATGTTTTAGCTGCGATAGAGCCTTACAATATCCGAAATTATGAAGATCCTGTTTCGACATGGGAAGATATGGCTAAACTACGTCAACATAGTAGAATTCCATTTTCTTCGCATTCCGTGGACTTGCCAAAGGCCGTCCGTTTAGGTGTGCCTGATAGTTTTGTTACTAACTTAACCATTCAAGGCGGTATCTCGCGCACTTTAAAAATTATCGCTGCATGTGAAGCTATGAGTGTAGGTTATTGGCTTTATAGCGGCGAAACCGGTATTGGGAGTGCTGCGTATTTGCATGTAGCGGCTGCTACACAATCTATCCATGAACCAGGCCAATCCATCTTTCGCTGGCAAACCGATGATGTAATTGAGGATGGCCCTTTTAAACCCAAAAACAATGTCGTGCCAGTGCCTGAAGGACCGGGGTTAGGGGTCACTTTATCTCCATCAAGATTGAAACGATGCCACGAACGATTTTTAAAAGAAGGCGCTTACAATCAGTATTACGATCCAGAAGCACCGGGTTGGTTTCGCCGCGTTCCTCTCAATTAAGATGTGATGACCCTGATTTCGTCCCGAAGAGATCATTCGATCGTAAGAATATGTTTTGTAACGGCTCCTAATTTACATCGTTGCGGATCGCTTAAAGTAAGTTCTATCGTCTCGCCGCTTTTGAAATCACCCTTTACAAAAAATTCCAAGCTTTTACTTCTTTCCGAACCACTAAAATTCACGCGACTAATGCCCTTATAAACCCCTTCCTTCACAGCTGTGCCACCGGTAACGCTCCATGCTACGGTCGCTTGCCTCCCAGTTGCGGGACTAATGATTGTATTAATATTTGGTGTTTTCCCTCCTTTTGAGGAGGCTGTCGTAAACGAAACTTCCGGTAAAGGATCATCATCCACAATTTTGTAGGAACACTTTGCCACACCACCCAATACTGCGTTGACCGGATTACTTAACACTATATCGATCCTTTCCTCATCTTCATTCAATGGATCATCTTTAACTGTAAAGGAAATATTCTTCGAAACTTCGCCTGGTTCAAACACCAACGTGCCGGGTACTAAGGTGTAATCTACCCCATCCCCTGTAGCGGTACCGCCTTTTGCCTTATAATCTACTTTTACCTCCTCCTTCAAAGCAGCGCTTAAAACCACTGTTAAATTTGCTGAACCAATAGTTTCATTGCCTTTAGAGGTTGAGGCACTAAACGCCACCATGGGGACATCGATATTTCGGATTGTATATGTATGTACTGCATGTGTTCCTATTGTACCATTCACTGGATTTTTCAACCTTATCTCCACTGTTTCATCTGGTTCAGTCACTCCATCTAACACAACCGTAAGAGGAATTACTTGCAATGTTTCGCCAGGCTTGAATACGAGTTTTCCATCCTTAAAAATATAATCCATTCCGTTCCCGCTAGCTGTGCCACCGCTTACTGCATAATCCACCGTTATCTCCTGACCAGAAACTGCCCCTAACTTTACTTTCAATTCTACGGCCTTTACCGTTTCCTTTTCATTGGAAGATGCTGTTTCGAAAGAAACTGCCGGCATGGGATCATCATCTGTAATCGTATAAGTGTTTACCACGTTGTAACCCAAATGAGCTTCTACAGGATTACTTAATGCTACTTTAATTGTTTCGTTACCCTCATTGAGGTTGTCGTCTTTAATAACTAGGGGAATCGATAAAGAAGTTTTCCCGGGTTCAAAAACAAGAGTGCCATTAGCTAATGCATAATCCGTATCTTTAATAGCAGTTCCTCCAATAACCTCATAATCTATTGCTACTTTCTTATCAGACGGTGATTTTAGTGAAACCTCTAGATTTGTTTTATCGCTAGCTTCATCGCCATTAGAAGAAATCACTGTAAAACCTATTTCCGGTCCAGGAGCATTGGCCGGCTTAACATCCACATTTAAATCTGCGGAAGCACTTAATTGACCATCAGAAACTGTTGTACGGAGTGTATAAGTTCCAGGGGCACCAAAAGCAACATTTTGAGCGCTTGGATTTGTCCCTTTTGATGAAAAGGTCACAAGACCAGGTCCGGCCACTTTTGACCAAGTATAAATAAGCGGCACTGGATCGAGATCGCTAGCAAACACATCCACGGTGCTTGTATTTGGTAAAGCAATCTCTTTTGGTTCAGCCCAAGGCTGTGTCGTAATCGTAGGTGATAAATTTTCTACTGGTGTGGTCGAGCGATAAAGACCTGTGCCATTTAATAGAGCATAAAGATAACCGTCTGGCCCCAGTTTAAGCAATTGCACATAAAATTTATTAAGAAATTCGGTATTTACAGAACCATCTTTTTGCTTCACTTCCCATGGTCGAAAACCTGTATTAATAGGATTGGGCTGCCATGTATCCCCATCATCAAGAGATTGGTACACACCATGATCTGTTCCCACATAAATCACACCGGTATTACTTCCGGCGCAAACCGCACCCGCTCCTCGCCCCATGGGCAGATCTTTAAAACTATGAGTCCATTGACCATCTCTATAACGATAAACTCCTTCCCAGCTGCCAGGAGGAACCTCTTTTTTATGACCCATTGATGCAACAAAGAGAGAGCCTTTCGCACTAAAATCGATACCAAACATATTGCCCCCAGGCGTCTTGCTTCTAGGAGAAGGATTATCCAGCCGTTTCCATGTTTTCCCATCATCCGCTGAAGTCCAAACCCCATCTCCTTCGGTCGTTACATAAAAATCGCCTGTTATAGGATGCATTTTAAATGCATACACCGTTCCTGGCTTTGTTTGACCAGGTAACTGTTCTGGCGGCGATGTTTGTTCGAAGGTTTTGCCATCACTAGAAACAAAAACGGGTATTCCGGTTCCCCACGAAATCCCAACATAAACTTTATCATTTTTAAATACATAGCCCCCAAGTCCATTAATGGTTAAACCGGGTGCGATTAATTTAAATGGTTCGTTATTCTCCGAGGAATAAAGCCGATCTTTCTTTGCCTCATTTGGAAGAGGAGATGGCCCCCACGTATAAAAAGTCCCATTAGGACTTATCGCACGGACCGCCTTAATTTCAGCATCAGGAGGATCACAAACCACATCTGTAAAAGACCAAT
>CAZNSF010000322.1:0-3106 GCA_964575565.1 uncultured Verrucomicrobiota bacterium
TTTCCTTTAGTTTTTTAGTTCGCTATGGATTGCCCATGATTTCTCCAGATTTACTCGAAATTCTCTGTTGTCCAGAAACCAAAGAAGATGTAGCGCTTATTGACCAAACTCTTCTTGATAAGATCAACGCCAAAATTTTGAGTGGTGGCATCAAAAATCGGGGCGGCCAATCCGTTACTGAAAAAATTGATAGCGGCCTTCTGCGTAAAGATCGAAAATATCTTTATCCGATTCGCGAAGATATTCCGATTATGCTCATTGACGAAGCCTTGCCCATGGAGCAGTTTAATTTTTAACCCAAAAATCTAATTTGCTATCAAAAAAAGCTATTGGCCCGCTAAATACGCGAAAGCACCCCTCCCATCCTCCCCTTACTAAGGGGAGGAGAAAGGTGGGGTAAAAAGCTTGTTTTCGCGTTTTTAGAGTATTTCGTGGGCTCTTCCTAGATCATTTAATTTTATGAACTCAAAACCGCTTTCTGGCAAATTAGGCATTGTTTTTGGTGTAGCAAATAAACGAAGCATTGCCTGGGCCATTGCCCAAGCATGGCACGAAGCAGGCGCTAAGCTCGCTTTTACCTACCAAGGGGAACGTCTTAAGGAAAACGTCGAAGAACTAGTCGGAACCTTTGGCGAAGATACCCTTCTCGTGCCATGCGATGTAACCAGCGATGCCCAACTTGATTCAGTTTTTAAAAGCATTAGCGAAAAATTCGGCCGATTAGATTTACTTCTCCATTCCGTAGCCTTTGCGCCAAAAGAAGCGCTTGAAGGCGAATTTGTAAATACTTCGCGAGAGGCTTTCCGAGTAGCGCACGATGTAAGCGCTTATTCTCTTGTAGCCATGGCTCAACGCGCATGTCCTCTCATGACACAAGGCGGCAGCATGGTGGCAATGACCTATTATGGTTCAGTGAAGGTAGTACCCCATTACAATGTAATGGGAGTAGCCAAGGCGTCACTCGAAGCATCCATTCGCTATCTGGCCTATGATCTTGGTCCTAAAAAGATACGTGTTAATGCCATCAGCGCAGGCCCTGTCAATACCTTAGCAGCTCGCGGTATTGCGGGCTTTACTACCATGCTTAAACACTATGAAGCCCATGCTCCACTTAAGCGGAACGTGGAAACTTCCGAGCTTGGCTCCACAGGAGTTTTTCTTGCAAGTGATGGCGCTGCGGCAACGACTGGACAAGTGATTTATGTTGATTGCGGTTATGAAGTAATGGGAATGTGAATTCTAATTAGGAGTTAGAAATTAAAAATTAGAAATTAGAAGTTCCTATTCGAAGAAGCCACAGACAAGCACTGATTGGCACGAATAAGTGAAACTACGGTTTTTCTTTGGGCTCTTGATCAATAAAAGCGGATGTTTGAGAAAACCCCGCTGTCTTCACTGCATCCATGACTTTTAAGACCAATCCCCAAGGAGCTTTTTTATCAGCTTCCATCGCCAGAGCTGGTTGGGGCGATTGTTTTCCAAGCTGCAAAAGAGTACTGCTTAGTTCCGTAAGAGGCATTTCTTTGGAATTCAGTAAAACTTTTTCATCCGCAGCGATAGTGATAATGATTGGATCGGTTTGATTAATTGATGTGCTTGCCTTTGCTTTAGGCAAGGATATTGTCACCGCCGGTAAAGTCCTGCGAAAGGTCGTTGCGACGATAAAAAAGATAAGTAGAACACAAAAAACATCAATCATCGTTACGATAATGATGGTCGGTTTGCGTCGTGGTTTAACGTAAAATTGCACAGAGCTAGGAATTGGGAATTAAGAATTGAGAACGATGAATCTAAAAGAGTTATTGCCCGCTAAATACGCGAAAACACGCTAATCAACCACGATTTCGATAAAGTTTAGCAAGTAAATCGAGGCAAATGCCTTCCATCTCCGTCATGTAATGTTCAACTCGCCGAGTGTAATACGCATGGATGATGAGAGCTGGAATTGCTACAACGAGTCCAGCAACGGTCATATTCAGTGCCTCGGAGATACCAGATGCAATACCTGCTGCTTCAGCCATCGCAATCTGGCTACCATGACCAAATTCAGCAAAAACACGAATGAGGCCCGAAACCGTTCCAAGTAACCCTAGCAAAGGCCCAATACCTACAATCACTTCGAGGGTCACCAACCCTCTTTCTAAACCTACTGCTTCAGCACGTGCTCGGACTTGGACCGCATCAATCGCATCTGACTTTGGAGAATCGAGATGAGATAGAACTGTTTGTATAATACGGCCTAGAACAGTGCCATCGGCTGTCGCTTGTTCGTATAAGTGTTGGACATCTCCTCCTGACTGAAAGGCATGGACTAAAGCGGCGAGAGGACTAGAAATTACGCGGTTACGCCTTAGAGCAAGAGTCCTTTCAATAATAATAGCTAGCCCTGCAATTGAACAAATAATAAGCGGGATCATAAAAATCCCACCGGCCTTAAAGAAATGGAAGAGATGCTCCATATTAGAGAAAACTTATCCTCTAACTATGCTAAATCTTTTGGAGAATAGAAAGAAAAGTTTTTAAGGTATCGTCCCGCAAGAAAAACGTGTTCGCAAATTTAGAATTCGATTTCTAATTTACAAGACAATCAACCTATTGTTCATCGGCTTTTAACTGATCCTGTAACCGATGACGAGCTTCTTTAAGACGTTCCTGAAGAAGAGGTGTATTTAAATCCGGCTCGAGTTCTTCAAGAAATTTTAAGCGCCCCTCAATTTTCGTATTCCGAAATTTCAAGAACACTCTAAGCTTATCTGGCATGATATCATTATAAGATGGCCAAAAAGAATTGTGCGCATAGTTATCATCACTTACTACCCGAATTATCCGTTCTTTTGTCTTTTCATCCTTTCCATTTGTAAAAGAATTGATAATTAAACGGTGAATGGCATCATTTTGAAAAATCAACTACCGCCTCCAGAGGAGGCGGTATGAAGCGTCCCTCAAAGGGGCATTAGGAGCCGATCGGTTTGTTTGTCAGCCTGTTCTTGATCTTGAATGTATTTCACGATGACATTCAAATCTAATCCAACAGTACTCACAAAATAACCCCGAGCCCAAAAATGATACCCCGCAAAGTTTCGGTTTCTTCCCATCAACTCACGGT
>CAZNSF010000323.1:0-2865 GCA_964575565.1 uncultured Verrucomicrobiota bacterium
AGCCCGCCTTCGTTTGCTATAGCGAACTTCCGCCTTCGCATGAAGCTTCGGCGGACACGTCGGCGAGCTCGCCTGTCCATCGTAGCCTTGGCGGAGGTGGATCCCTCGCCATTCATCCCCATGCTCGCGCGCGGGGCTTTCTGGAGAAGGCGAGTAATTTTATTATGATTGGGTGCCCTAAATGTCAGCATGATAACGATCTCGGCCGTATTTTTTGTGTTAAATGCGGCGAGAAATTGGATATTAGCAAGGTTAGAGCTCCTAGCGGAATTGTTCGCCGCTTTAAGGAAGGTAAACAAAATATCCCGGCTAAAAAAATGGCGGCCGTAGCATTTTGGAAACTCATTAAGGTGGCAATTCTAGCCATGATGACATCGATGATCACACTCATCTGCTTGCCTCCAAATCTTCAAAGGGAAGGCTTTACTGAAAGCAATCGTTCTGCTTTTCAAGAAAACATGCCAAACTTGAAGAGGCCATCACCATGCAACAGGAGGTAAAATTGGTATTTGAAGAAGCAGATTTAAATGCTCCTCTATCGGACGACATTGAAAAAGCAATGGAAGTCTCCAAAGGGCTTAAGCTTGAAAATATCTATATCGGTTTAGGGGATGGGGTAGTGACTATCACCATTCAGGAAAAATGGCAGTGGTTCCGTTTTGCTGTACAGATGCAAGCCAAGCCGGTCCATCAGGGTGATAAATGGAAGTTTCGCGCTGATGAAATACGGATCGGCCGCTGGCCAATCCCTTCTTGGTTTCCGCCACAAGCAAAAGATTCCATTGCGGCCGCCTTCAAAACTATTTGGAAAGACCTTACTACAGAACGTCAGTGGCTTGAGGAACTTTCTTTGCTGGAAATTAAACCTAAACAGATGATTATTGTTACCAAAAAAGAGCAATAATAAATGAAGATTAAGCTAAAGGCATGGTAAAACGCTTTCTTATTAGTTGTTTAGTTTTCTGTGGGATGTTTATATCTTTCGACCTTCAAGCTCGGGTAAGAGAGGATAGTAAAGAGGGCGATATTATCGCATTTGCGAATGATACCCACCATGCCTCTAACGCTGTAGAGATGGCAGAAGGTATTCGAGAGCGTTTCATTCATTATTTCGGTATCAAACTCTCAAAACATGGGGTTCCTGTTGTTCTTGTTTTGGAAAATACTCCAGGAGAATCTGGTTCAATCGATAAAAATTTGGATGAAGGGGTGGTCCGAGTTTTTAAAAATGCAACAGGTCTTCAGCTCCAAATCAACTGGAATGAATTACCCATTCCGTTAGATTCATGTCAATATGGTTATGTGCGCGCTGTGTGTACGCGCCTGGCTATGGAAGCTGCAGCGCAAGAAAATTCTTCCGGAAAAGCTTCATCTTTAAAGTCCAATGTTGAATGGCGTATTCCCATGTGGATCACCGATGGGATAGCAGCCCTCTCCATGGAACCCGAAAATAGCCAGGAAATATGGGCTCGCGCCACTCTACTTGCAAAAACAGAACCAAATCTTTCTTTACAAGAAGCGCTTACTGAATTGGGAGGACAAACCAGCCTAACCTCTGTACAGCGCGCCTTAGCAGCGGTTCTTTGTCGGGCATTTACCCAAACACCTCAAATGCGCGCAAGATTTTTAAGTCATCTTAATTGGAACCCAACGACTACTGCTCGAGATTGGCTGGCAATGGTTTTGGGAAAGAAAGAATTAGATCCCTGGTGGCTTGAGACATGGAAAAAACAAACCCATCCATTGACGTGGTTGAAATTAGGATATCAACCCACTTTGCGTTGGATTTTTGAATGCGAGGCCATTTCTCAATTTTCCAGTGAACCATCGCAAGCTCCCCCCAATACGGGTGCTTTTTATTCTGATTTGAGCACGTTTGCGCATCCATGGTTTCGTCCTTGGATCATCGGCCGCTCATTAGGTCCAGAGCATGAACCATCGACAAAAGCAATGATTACGCTCCGAAAAAATATTCAGTTTCGAAGAAACCTTGCGCTACAATGGTTCAGCCAACAGGAGCTGATCTATCGACAAGATACACGAAAAGATTTGCTTCTATGGAGTCGTAATGAACGAAATCTCAATAAAAAATTTGAGGTGGAAGGACCTATTGAATCATGGTTTCGTTTATTGACACAGTAATCGCCAAATAAAAGTCAAATCTTCTTTTTAGTTTAATAAAACTGCGCATCTTTAGCTTGCAATCGTTTAAGAAATTGATCCTATGATTGCATTTTCAGAGCAGATGATTTTTTAGCGGGTGTAGCTTAATGGTAAAGCGCCAGCCTTCCAAGCTGGCTACGTGGCCCCGCTTTAAGCGGGGTAAAGTTCGATCTTGTCCCGCGCCGTGCGGGATCCCATCACCTAATTTATTATATGAGTTATTATGTATATATTTTATATTCGGAGTTGCTCAAACGATATTATACTGGCTTTTCGAAGTTTACAAAAAAACGATTGTATCAACACCGAAAGAGACAAAACGATTGGACAAGTCGTGCGAGCGACTGGAAGGAAGTATTTTCAATAAAAGTCGAGTCTACTTCAGAGGCTAGAATGTTTGAGCGTAAAATTAAAAAACGTGGAGCCGCACGATTCCTTGCAGATATCGCGCCATACCAGAAAGAATCTTGACTTGGATTGCTATCATGAGAATAGATTAAGCGAATGAGCATTTTTATTTTAATCGCGGGTGTAGCTTAATGGTAAAGCGCCAGCCTTCCAAGCTGGCAACGTGGGTTCGATTCCCATCACCCGCTCCATTCTTTTTTTAAAGAGTCAATTTTAAATGCAACATTACCCACACAATAAGAAAAGAAAAGGATTTACGATTACCGAATTGATGGTATTAATGCTCATCGTTTC
>CAZNSF010000324.1:0-2769 GCA_964575565.1 uncultured Verrucomicrobiota bacterium
TTTAATTCAGAGGAGCGCTCCAAAAGATGATTTTTAAGAGCTGCAAAATACATGCCGGAATTCGAATGCCCTACCACCAAAGACAAAATACAACCGTTCTTCTCATCCAGCTGCCCATTTATGTCCAAAGGCTGAATCGTAGCTGCAATTTGTTCGCCCGCTTTTCGATGAGCTTCCGGTATTTCATTTTTAGCATCGGGATACAATCCTGTTTCGTACTTATCCAAATAAGGAACGCCATCGGTAAAAAGTTTTAGGCTTTTTGGATTAAAATTGTTTTCCACGGAAAAAAGCTGAACATAGCAAGGCGAGAGCATCAACAGTAAAAAGATTAGATATTTTTGTTTCATAGGTACAAAATAGGTAAAACTCCTTTCAAGTATAAACCATAAAAGATGATATCACAAGGGCTCTGTATATTTTGTTGTAGATATCGGAACCTGTAGTAAACCTAGGCAATAGAATACTTAAATGTCCTTTTCGTGACAAGTATTTATAGTGTAGAGTTCAATTATGAGGTCATCACCTAAAAGTAGTCTCAAAATCAAAAGCCATATTATCACTGATGGCGATTATCGTGCGCCGAATCGAGCCATGCTACGTGCTGTCGGCTTTAAAGATAAAGATTTTGAAAAGCCGATTATTGGTATCGCAAGCGGTTATAGCACCATTACTCCTTGTAACTCTGGATTAGATACTCTTACCCAAAAAGCAGAAAAAGGCATTCGCCAAGCCGGTGGAATGCCCCAAATTTTTGGAACCATTACCATCAGCGACGGTATCTCCATGGGAACCGAAGGAATGAAGTGTTCTCTTGTTAGCCGCGAAGTGATTGCTGATTCGATCGAAACTGTTTGCCGCGGTCAAAGCTTAGATGGGATCCTTGCTATCGGCGGTTGCGATAAAAATATGCCGGGCGCTGCCATCGGCATGGCACGACTCAATATCCCATCGATCTTTGTTTACGGCGGCACGATTAAACCAGGTCACTACCATGGCCAAGATCTTACCGTTGTCAGCGCTTTCGAAGCTGTAGGTCAATATGGCGCCGGTAAAATTTCGCGTGAAGATTTCCTGTGCATCGAAAAATCCTCTTGTCCCGGTAGTGGCTCCTGCGGCGGCATGTTTACAGCTAATACCATGAGCTCGGCTTTTGAAGCGATGGGATTAAGTCTTCCTTATAGTTCGACCATGGCCAATGAAGACAAAGAAAAAGCTAAGAGTACCGAGGAAAGCGCTAAAGCATTAGTAGAACTTATCCGCCGGCAAATCATGGCTCGCGATATTATCACTCGAAAATCAATCGAAAACGCAATTACTGTAGTTCAAGCCATTGGTGGCTCTACCAATGCGGTGCTTCACTTGCTAGCGATTGCGCATGCTGCGGAAATCCCGCTTTTGATCGATGATTTCGAAGTAATTCGAAGAAAAACACCGCATCTCGCCGATTTGAAACCCTCTGGTCGTTATGTCGCTACAGACCTTCACAAAGCTGGCGGCATTCCTCAAGTAATGAAAATGCTGCTTAAGATGGGATTACTCTATGGTGATTGCATGACTGTAACAGGGAAAACCGTGGCAGAGAATTTGAAGGATGTTCCCGATACTCCCTCATCCAAACAGGATGTGATTCTACCTTTCAATAAACCAAAATATCCAAAAGGACATTTGTGTATTTTAAAAGGCAACCTTTCTCCAGAAGGATGCGTGGCAAAAATTTCTGGGATCAAACATAAAAACATTACAGGTCCCGCTCGTATCTATGAATCCGAAGAAGAATGCATGGAAGCGATTATGAAAGACCAAATTAAAGTAGGTGATGTGCTGGTGATTCGTTACGAGGGGCCTAAAGGCGGGCCTGGCATGCGCGAAATGCTTACACCTACTTCAGCTATTATTGGCAAAGGACTTGGTGATTCGGTAGCACTCATTACCGATGGAAGATTTTCAGGTGGAACCTATGGCTTAGTGGTGGGCCATATTGCGCCGGAAGCGCAAGTTGGCGGCCCCATTGCATTACTTCGGAATGGAGATCTCATTACTATCGATATCGAGAAAAATTTGATTGAAGTAAAACTTTCGACTAGCGAACTCGAACAGCGCCGCAAAGCATGGAAATGGCCGCCTCTAAAGTATAAACGAGGTGTATTGGCAAAATATGCAGCGGCAGTATCTACGGCTTCCATCGGTGCTGTGACGGATTGATTTTTTATTTAATGCGTATTCTGGTTACTAGCCCTGGGCATATTCGTACTGCGCCGATGGGGCGTTATTGCGCGGAAACCTTTCGCGCTCTGGGTCACGAAGTGCATTCTTTTGATTCTGGTTCTCTGACTACTCCAGAAAAACTTCTTTTACGGCCTATCGCTAAACTTCGACGACAAAATAGTTTTGAAAAAACTCGGCTCAATCAACGCCTTTTAAAAGTTGTTAGCCAATTTCAGCCTGATTTATTTTTAGCGATCTTCGGCTTTGATCTTTTTCCGGAAACTATCGCTGCGATTCGCAAAGGAGGAGCCAAAACCGTTTGTTGGTGGTTAAACGATCCGTTTCAATTTGAGCGTGGCCTTTCGATAGCGCCTTCTTACGATTATTTTCTCTCGAACTGTAAGAATTCAGTTCAACGATATCGCGAGCAAGGAATTTCTTCTGCGGATTATCTTCCTCATGCAGCTTTTACGCCGCTGCATCATCCCATTGAACTTAGCGAAAAAGAGCGTACACGTTGGGCAAGTGAAGTTTGTTTTGTGGGTGATTGGGGGCCGGTGC
>CAZNSF010000325.1:0-4863 GCA_964575565.1 uncultured Verrucomicrobiota bacterium
TGTTGGAGACCTTGTGTTGCCATAATACTGCTATGCAGAGTACATAGCCCAAAACAGCATCTTGGACAAGCAAGACGAGATAAGTTTTTAGTTTAAAAAACTTTAGATTCTGCTTTCCTAGTATGTATGCCTTGCCAATTAACGATTCTCGGAAGTGGAAGCAGTGGCAATTGTGCTTATTTGGAAACTGAAACCACACGTCTTTTGGTTGATGCAGGCTTTAGCGGAAAGCAAATCGAGGAACGCATGGCTTCCATTGGGAAAACCCCTTCTCAACTCCATGCAATTCTGATTAGCCATGAACATAGCGACCATATTCAAGGGCTTCGGGTGTTAGCTGCAAAATATCGTATTCCTATTTATACCAATCGTCTTACACGCGCTGCAATCTTAGAAGGGCTTTCCACAGCAACCTCTCATACAGCAGCTAAAGAAGCTTCCTTCGATTGGAGGATTTTTGAGGTTGGTCAACGTTTTGCTCTAGGAGGCTTTGATATTGAACCATTTTCTGTTCCACACGATGCCAGCGATCCCATGGGATTTCTGATTTACTGTGGGAACCGTTGTATTGTTTTCCTCAACGACCTTGGACATATCACTGAACTTGTTTTGAATAAAGCTCGGCAAGCAGACATCCTGATTTTAGAAACAAACCATGATTTAAAACTTCTTCAAAACGATCCTCATCGTCCTTGGGCTCTTAAACAACGTATCAGTAGTCGTCACGGACATTTAAGTAATGAAGCTGCTGCTATTGCATTGGGAGCAATTGTTAATAAACGACTCCAACATGTTTACCTTTGGCATCTAAGCCAGGATTGCAATCGTCCGGAACTTGCAAAGGCTGTGATCCAAAATAAATTATCCGAAATAGGCGCTGCCCATGTGCGCGTAACAGTTACTCACCAGCAACAACCGTGTTCCACAGAAACACTGGATACCACCGATCCCTTACTTAAAGAAACTCTCCCGTTATTCACACAAGCAAGTGCAGCTTAATTTTGTGGCGGTTCATATTTCCAGAGCTTGTCGTATTGCGGCTACATCGTGGGTACGGATCATATGTACTCCCTGTTGATACGCTTGGAGCTCTGCGGCTACAGTAGCTGGTCCGCGATTCTTAACTTCGTCTCCTAAAAAAGACTTTCGCGAAACACCAATCAAGACAGGTCGATCTAAAAAATGTCTTCCTGGCGTAGACGAGGTAAACGCTTTGAGGTGATGTAGAAGTAAAAGATTTTGTTGAACATTTTTTGAAAAACCAATTCCAGGATCAATAGCAATCTGGTTGCGAGAAATACCGCTGGTAAAAGCATACTCCATTCTTTCCTTCATCTCGTGCAGCACATCTTCTACGACATCTTTGTAATTACAAAGCGTCTGCATCGTTACAGATGTTCCTCGGCTGTGCATAAGGATTAGCCCTGCTTTCGAAGATGCAGCCACCCGTGCCATCCGGGGATCTGCAGTAAGACCGCTAATATCATTAATGATTTCCGCACCTTCGGCTAAAGCCGCTTCCGCCACATTTGCTTTGGTAGTATCTATCGAAATAGGAATCTTCAAATGTTTCTTTAAAACTTGTATAGTGGGTAATACTCGCTCCATTTCTTCGTGTACAGAAATAGCGGTTGCACCAGGTCTCGTAGATTCGCCTCCTACATCAATTACATCGGCTCCATCGTATTCCAACTGCAAGGCATGTTCTAAAGCGCTTCCCGTTGATAAATATCGCCCGCCATCCGAAAAAGAATCCGGTGTAGTATTGAGAATTCCAAACAAAACAGGGCGACCCCGTGGAAATTCAAAAAACCTCGTCTTAAATTCAAACCGCATCAAGTCTTCATTTCGACCGTGAAGGTTCACGGGGAGGTTCGAAGATGTAGATAGTTTCATTTGGCTTCACGTACCCTAACTTTTCTCTCACCATACGCTCAACGGTATCAGGATCTGTTCGCAAAGCTATAATTTCCTCTTCGTATTTCTGACAGATTTCCAGTTGTTTCTTGCGTATTTCTTGTTTGGCTTCGATCTCTCTTTGTAATCTCGTAGTCTGCTTGAGGATAGAAATATACCAGATTCCAAGACCACCCAAAATCGCTCCCACTACAAGCGTGATGGCAATTTTGCGCAGTGTTCCCCATACTCCAAAATCAACTTCTAATCTATTCGCAGGCATCTATAAAATATAAATCTCAATTGCCGATCAAAATCAATCGAGAAGAATCAAGAAGATAAGAAATTTTTAACTTAAAGATTTTGGATAGTAAGGCTTGAATTTGAAGGCTGTTTTGAAAATCATGAATCCGAAAGAACCTCATCCCCATGCCATCCTTTGATATTGTTTCGGAAGTTAACCTACAAGAGATCGATAACGCCATCAACCAGGCACGGAAAGAAATTTCCACGCGTTTTGATTTTAAAGATAGTAAGTGCGAAATTGGGTGGGATCACCAAACTATTAAACTTTCTGCGGAAGATGAATTTCGGATGAAGTCACTTACCGAAATATTAGTCTCCAAGCTTGCCAAACGCCAGGTGAGCCTAAAGAACTTGGATTATGGAAAAACGGAAGTTGCCCCCCTAGGCGGAGCTCGTCAAGAGATTAAGATTATTCAGGGAATCGCAACAGAAAAAGCAAAGCCCATCACTCAATTCATCCGCGATTCTAAACTTAAAGTTCAATCTCAAATCCAGGACCAAAAAATTCGTGTAACAGGCAAAAGCAAAGATGATCTTCAAGCTATTGTTGCGTTGGTTCGCAGTAAAGATTTTGGGATGGCGCTCTCGTTTAATAATTTCCGAGATTAGCTTAAATTGGTTTGATAAAGGAAAACGCGATCTCTACGAAAAGTGGATTGAAGGTGCCTTCTATCATGATAAGACTCTAATCTGATTTCGACTGGTAAAAGTTTCCATCTTTTTTGATTAAATAATCGAATTCTCGATCTGGTTTATCCTGTTAAAGTCAAAGAACCTTGCCGTAAGGTGGCGATCAGAGTAATCTAAAACTATAACTCTATGAGCTTTTTGATGGTTTTCATCTTAGCAATTTCGACTCTTGCGCTATTGATTTCAGCTTTTTTTTCGACGGCTGAAGTAGCCATTTTTTCTATCCGTTCGCAGAACCTTAAAATACTTCGTGAACGCAACGATCCTAGGGTCCAATGGGTTGATGATGTACTTGCGCATCCACGAAAGTTTCTTATTACGATTTTACTTGGGAACGCAATTGCCAATGCCACGGTAGCGTTTGGTTTAACCCTTTTTTGTTGGAAGATGCTTTCGCCATTTATCCGATGGGTGCCTCTTGTTGCTACCAGTGTTTTATTAACCCTTTTTGGAGAGCTCATTCCAAAAACTGTGGCTACTCGAAGAATCAATGCATTCACCCTTTATCTGGTAGGATGTTTACGTATGTTAGAGAAGATTGTTCATCCGGTTACAGAGTACATGGATCGTCTTTCGTATCGATGGGCAGTCCGTTTAGTCCCTTCTTCCATGCGCCCGTTACAAGGTCTTACAAAGGATGAATACCTTACTACATTAGATGTAGGTACTCGGGAAGGAGCCTTGCGACCCTCTGAAAAGCGTTTGATTGAGAGAACCCTTCGATTAGCAAATCGGAGACTTCGAGAGTTAATGACTCCTCGTAGCGAGATGTGTTGTCTAGAAGCAGAAATAGATTTTGGTAAAATGAAAGAACAAGCCCAGATCATGCGTCACCGACGGTTGCCGATTTATAGCGGATCGCTCGATTCCATTGTCGGTATCATAAATATTCGACGGTTTTTATTGGAACCAGAAGTGGATGTGATTGCCTGTATCGAACCGCCAGCTTTTGTGCCGGAGACCATGACAGCGCTTGA
The DNA here is from genome assembly GCA_964575565.1 of uncultured Verrucomicrobiota bacterium. Lineage (GTDB taxonomy): Bacteria > Verrucomicrobiota > Verrucomicrobiia > JABWAM01 > JABWAM01 > CAZNSF01. Next base: position 3,870 of record CAZNSF010000325.1, read on the forward strand.
ACTCTTGAAAAGTTTCTTAAGAGGGCCTCAACGTATGACAATGGTAGTGGATGAATTTGGAGGGGTGGAAGGGTTGATCACCTTAGAAGATCTTGTCGAAGAAGTATTTGGAGAAATTTACGATGAGTATGATGATGATTCGCCGCAGTGGGAGAAAATAGATTCAAATACTTTTGTTGCTCGTGGAAGTATTCGCCTTTCGGATGTTTCTTACCGATTAGGTGTAGACTTGGAGATAGATGGGGTTGATACACTTGGAGGATGGATTGCTGATAAAATGGGTGCATTACCGAGAGTGGGAGATCGCTACTTATTGGGGGGGTATTGGTTCCAAGTTGAGAAAATGCATCGATTCCGTGTAGAGACCATTCTGATCGGTCGTGAAAGGGGCAAATCATGATAACCGCAACTATTATTTTTTTATGCATGATTTTGTCTTTCTTTTTTTCAGGAATGGAAACAGGTGTTCTTCTCCTAAATCGCGCACGGGTACGTCACTTAAAAGAACGCGGATCATTTGGCGCGCGTATTCTTTTAGATTTTCTGCATCATCCCGGTCATCTTTCGTCCACGGTATTGGTTGGAAATACTTTAGTTAATGGAATAGCTACTGTTTTAGTAGCGGAATGGTTTTTGGAATTTACTGATCCTATTACTGCGATAGGAGCCATAGCTTTATTCGCATTTATTTTGTGGTTTTATGGAGATTTAGTTGCCAAAGCCATTTTTCGCCGTTTTCCAAATCGTTTTACGGTGCGTTTGGCTCCATTATTGCAATTGGCTTATGTTGGATTATGGCCGGCAGTACAGCTCTTCCATGTTTTATCCCAAGGAGTTATCCGTATCGTTGGAGGCAAGGTCTCGCCTCGCCAAATGCTTGTAACACGCGATGAATTAAAACTCATGGCCGAGGAGGTGAAGCAAGGGACACTTTTAAGCGGTGAACAACGCAATTTGGTTGCTTCTATCTTAGATAATCAAAATGCTACCGCTC
>CAZNSF010000326.1:0-6675 GCA_964575565.1 uncultured Verrucomicrobiota bacterium
ATCATAAAGGCGTGATTCACCGTGATGTAAAACCCGAAAACATCATGGTCACGAATCATGGCACTGTAAAAATTGGCGACCTTGGACTAGCTAAATGGAAACCGAACGAGTTCGATGCCACACTTACTGCTTCTGGTTCCACTATGGGAACACCTTATTATATTTCACCAGAACAAATTCGTGGGTGGAAAGATATTGATGGACGAGCGGATATTTATTCCCTTGGAATGACCTTTTATCATTTGTTAAGTGGTAAACCTGCTTTTTCTGATGGAACGGCTGCAGAAATTATGGCGCAGCATTTGTCGGATGAGGTGCCATCGCTTTACCTTTCTAAGCCTGGTCTCTCACAAAGCACACACGATTTGCTCGCTGCCATGATCGCTAAAAAGCGAGAAAATCGTATTCAGGATATGGCGACGGCGGCCGATAGCATTGCTGAAATGTTAGGGCTTGATCGCACCATCACCCCTACACGTCCTATTCGAACACCTCCAAAGCTTAAGCGAAATGAGGAGCCGCAGGATTTTTTGGCGAAAATGTTACAGATAGGTGCCCGTCGGGTCTGGCTTCTTGTTCTTCTTTTATGTTTGACTGCACTCTTTGTTTGGATTTGGAAAAACAATCATCCTAAAGATAATCAACAAGAAAGGGGAAAGAGCGGAATAGGTCAGCCACCAAAATCACAAGCTTCTACCTCAACCTCTAAACCACCCCAAGCGGAAGATTCTTCTAAAGGATTAGCAACATCAGGAAGTTTTTCTCAAGAAGCGCCACCGCTCATATCCGATGGGAAATCCTCTGTCCCGTCTTCTCAAGGATCCGATAAGGATACTTCTACATCTATAAGAGAAATTTCTTTTAAAAAGTTTGGGTGGACAACCATTAGTCCATATTCGTTTAGGGAATTCGTTAAAAAATTTTCAGCGGGTCACTCTGGAGGAGAAACTGATTTAGTTATCAGCCACGTTGATGGGAAAGAAGCTAAAGGACTTATTCAATTCGATATGGATGTATTCCGAGAATTCATAGACCACAATAAGCCACGTTTCTTTAAAGGATTTGATGTTGTGCTTGTATTGACGCCGACTTATGTGAGTCCGGATAGCAAAGATTTGGAAATCGAGGTTTGTAAAGTGTTAAAGCCCTGGGGAAAAATCCAGGCTAAACCGCAAGATAATATATTTTCCTACATTCAACAAATGAATAACGAGACAAGTTGGGAATTCGCTTCCATTCAAAATGGGGAAAGATGGTCAAAAGAGGGAGCAAGTTCTAGGGGAGAAGATTATTTCCATGAATCTTTATCAGAACTCGAAACTAGACAGAAAACAGTTAAAATTACCCCGGATACGGTGGCCCAAGGCAAGTGTATGAAATTTTCTGTTTCTTCAGAATTTCGTCCAGTAAAAGATCTTCCCAACCAAAGAAATAAGGATTCCCATTTTTCACATCATGGGTGGATTATCCAAGTAGCTGGTGGTTTTGGAGAAGTTCGTTTTGCATCTAGCTTTGTGCCACAAGGGTCTGGATCCGAGCCGAAAGGGCCTCAACTAATTTTTAAAAAGAGAAATATGGATATAGATCCAATAGCTATAAAATAGAAAGACCCATGAATCCTCCTCCCCTTGAAAAAGTAGAACAACAAGAAGCCGCTCCTGTCTTCTCAGCGCCTCTTCCAGATGCTCCAGATGATTTTTTTGCATTCTGTAAAAAAGTTAATCCAAGAGAATTTGAGAAGATTATTAAAGAGGGTCAGCTCATCCAATATGGTGCTAATAGCGTGGTTTATTCGCAAGGTGAAGCAAGTGATTCTTTTTATGTAGTTAACGATGGAACGGTAGAAATCGTCGTAGTTGATCAAGAAGGGCAAAACCCTATTCCCATTACTTACCTTACTAAAGGAGATTTATTTGGCGAAATTGGGTTACTGATCAATACTCCTCGTACAGCCACGGTATGCGTTCCAGAATCAGCAGCTCTTTTGCGCTTCGACCAAAAAGCTTTTCAACATTTGATGGCAACCATACCTACATTCGGATATTATCTAATAGTCTTATTAGCCCACCGCCTTTATAAAACAACTACTCAACTCCATTTTCGAAGCAATGTGCGCGAGCTTTCTGGGAGTCTTGATTTTTTTGATCTACCAACGGTTTTCCAAACCATTTCTCTTTCTCAACAACATGGGATCATGAATGTTGTTGGCCCTGCTAATGAAATGGTTGGCGAATTCGCTTTTGCAAATGGAACTCCTATTTCTGCGCGATTCGAACATCTTTATGGGATGGAAGCTCTCCTCCAATTTTTTCTGATTACTCCTAAAACATTTTTTGGTTTTACCCGGACCGTAGAGCCTCCAACGGTTGAGAGTTCTTTAGCTATCCCTAATATTAACGAGTTCACCATGAACGCTGTTCACCTTAAAGATGAGATGCTGGCACTCGAGAAAAAGTTGAACCTTTCCGAAGAACAGCCAGTTAAACGTGTCCATGCCAGCCTTCATTGGCAGTACCCAGATTTTCAAGAGTGTGCTAGGGAACTTTGGCAGGCGTTGACCAAAGAACCTCTTCCTATGAAGGAGCTTTCGTCTAAACTCCCTTACTGTCGCTACCATCTTCTCCAAGTATTAGATAGACTTTTCGAAACAAAGCAGCTGGCGTATGCAGAAATCACACCTTACGGATATCGATGAAATATCAGCGATAAAATAAACATAAATCAGCTTACGGCCAGCGAGATTTTTTAGTTGTGAGGGGTTCCATAAACTCAATGGTAGAAGTAATCCTAATTTAGTAATGTCGCTTTTGGCAATTAGTTGTTGGCATTCAGTCGTTGCCGCCAGTCTGAAAAATGGAAGGCTCATAGTACGTTTTAATCATGAAAATTTGTTTGTTTAACATTACTTCAACCATGGATCAGATTGGTTCGGCTGAAGTGGGTGGGGTGGAGGCTTATACGTTTCGACTTGGAGAAGCGCTCCAAGAACGTGGCCACCAGGTAACCCTTTTCGGTGGTTTGCCTAAGAAAGGAAGGACGTTTTATCAATCCGGATTATCGCTACAATTATTTCCTTATATCGAAACGTCAAATATCCCAAATTTTGGAACACGATTCCGTCGCTTAGTACAACGACTCCATTTTGCTTGGGGTTCGCACAAAACTCTTTTACAACAAAAATTCGACGCAGTTTTTATTTTTAAACCTTATGATCTTATCACCGCATGGAATTGGAGAAGGAGGGGGAGCAGGAGTCGAATAATTGCCAGTATTCATGGGCCAGAATTTTATCCTGGAGACCGTCTTTTTGTATCGAGTATCGATGCTATATACGCAGTAAGCGCTTCCACAGCGAAAGCTGTGCAAGATCACTATCATCAACCATGTCCTGTTATCCCTAACTTTATTGATCTTAAAAAATTTCCTTATTTGGATCGTGCTACACCTTCCCAAGAAAAATGGCTCATTACAGTGGGACGATTGGTTGGATGGAAAGGCGTTTCTTCTCTTATTCAAAGTTTTGCAGAGGTATATTCTAAAATTCCAGAATCACGTTTAGCCATCTTTGGCGAGGGCCCAGAAAAAACAGGTCTCCAACAGCAAGCCGAACAACTAGGGCTTTCTTCTGTAGTTCAATTTCCAGGTATTATTAGCCAGGAATCACTAAAGGAATTTTACAAAAGGGCATGGCTTTTTATTCAACCGAGCATTGGTTATGAGTCTTTTTCAATTTCTGCGTTGGAAGCTCTTGCTTCGGGCTTAAGTGTTTTAGTTTCGGACCAGGTTGGTATTGCTGATTGGTTTCAGTCTAGTGAGGGCATCGAAATCTATCCTTCTAAAAATCCATATGAACTTACAAGAAGGATTTGCACTCTTCTTACCCAGTCGTGGAACGCCAATCTCGAACGTGGGCGAAAAGCTAGGAGTGTTGTTGAAAAGGAGTTCGCCTCCGCACAGGTTGTTTCTAAAATTGAACAGCTTTGCTTTTAATCATCCAAATATATACTCTCACGGTTTAGATGAAAATCTTTTATCCATACCCCGAAGAATTCACCTTTAATAAGGCACGGGAGATCCAAACTATCCACACCTGCCATGCGTTAGCAAGACAGGGTTGTGAAGTGGTATTAGGCGCAGCTTGGAGACCAGGGATAAAAAGAGAAGAGGTATTAAATTATTTTCGCTTACAACCATTGCCAAATTTAAAGTTTGTTTTCCTGCCGAGGTATTTTCATTTCACAAAAAAGTTTTCTATTTCTTTCCAAACGCTCTTTTTGCGTTACTTGCGTGATTACGTGCTTAAGGCCCGTGCAACTAAAGAGATCGATATCATTTATACGCGTCATTTAAAGGTAGCGGAATTCTGCTTAAAACAACATTTTGATATTCCTTTGATCTTTGAATCTCACGAAGTTTTTTCATTAGGACAAATTGATTCGCCACAAAAATTTATCCGACTTTTTGAACAAGAAAAATATGTTTATTCCAATATCCACGGATTAATTACCATTTCTAATCACTTAAAAGACTATCTTCAGGCACATTTTCCTATGCGTTGTCCTATTCTTCGCGCTTCGGATGGTGTGGACCTGGAGTTATTCGGCTCTTTAAATGGGAAGGGTGTGGATCAAAATCTCATTATTTATACAGGTTCACTTTTTGGATGGAAAGGAGTGGATACCATCATTAAAGCCATGCGCTATCTTCCCAGCCAACATCTTTGGGTCTTTGGTGGGAATTCTCGTGAGATTTCCGAGAAACAATCTCTTGCTAACCAATGGAAAGTTCGGCAACGGTGTCTTTTTAAGGGTTATGTTTCTCGATCCGAATTGGTAGGGCCTTTAGCTAGAGCATACATCGGGGTGCTACCCAATCACCGTGAGGAAATCAGCGAACGATTTACTTCGCCCTTAAAATTATTCGAGTATATGGCTGCAGGCAAAGTAATTGTAGCTAGCGACTTGCCCTCGATTCGCGAGATTCTTGATGATCGGAAGGCTTATCTTTGCCCTCCTGCATCTCCTCGTAGCTTAGCCGAGGCGATTGATTCGGTTTACCGAAATCCAGATTTAGCTAAATCACGAATTGCAGAAGCTAAACAAGCAGCACAAAATTTCTCATGGAATCGTCGGGCAGAAACCATTCGTCATTTTCTAGAACAAGTAACGACAAGTTAAAAAGGATTACGAACCAGGATGAGATTGGGCAATGTGAACAGTTTGGGTGGGGAATGCAAATTCGATACCAGCAGCATCAAAACGGCGTTTAATTTCCATATGAATCTGTCCAATTAAGTCGTTATATTCAGAGGAAGTTGTATAGTCGGCCCAAAAAATCACCTCTAAATCCAATGAATAGGCTGCAAGGTTTTTGAGGTAAATCTGGTAGGAAGACACATCTTTACGTCCCTTAAAGATTTCATCTAATTCCTGCATGGCATGGTGTACTTGATCATGTTTGGTAGAATAAGTGATCCCTACTGTTGCTGTCGTACGAACCAGTCCATCGCGCGAAAAGTTTCGAATTTGAACTTCGGCCATTTTCTTATTAGGAATAATAATCCGTTCTCCTGAAATAGCCCGTAGTTTAGTGCTGCGAAGTCCGACATCGGTTACAAACCCATCGAAATGATCAAAATAGATTCTATCTCCAACTCGGTAAAGTTTATCGGCCACAATTTCGATGGTCCCAAGTAAATTTGCAATAAGACCTTGGGAAGCTAAGGCAAGAGCTGCGCCGCCAACCCCAAGGCCTGCAATGGCGCCTGTAACTTTAAACCCAATGTTGTCCGCTGTGACCAAGGCGGCGACAATAATTACAAAAATACGAATACCTTTTCGTAGGAAATTGACTAGGTGATCATCAATTGTACTTTTTGTATCTTGCCAACGTTTACGAAAACCAAGAAGCGTGATTTCCACGACCTGGAGGAAAGAAGTGTAGCTGCAATTGCCATTAATATTGTAATTGCATGCTGCGCCTTTTCCCACGCCCAACCCGGCAAATTGAGCACATCGATAGCTCCCGATTTTAAAACAAGTGTAAAGACCAAAAGAAACACTGCTTCTTCAATGGAACGGCCTACACGGGTACTAGTGGTATGGTCTGTTTCTGGAGTGATACGCTCTAGCCACCGAACAATCGGATATCGTAAAAGCTTGCCTAGTATAAGGCCTGCAATAAGGAATCCTCCGCATTTTGCTAAGCTTTCTAACGAAAGCCCTAAAAATTTATAGTTCTGAAACCAGTCAAAGAAATTCATATTTAAACTATTTTATTAGCAATTAAAGAATGATGGCAAGAGCTACGCTAATGGCAGTAGCACCCCATAAAATCAATACCGCCTGTGTAGGTGTACAGCCCATCCGAACGAGAAGATGGAATAAAGGCTGGTTATCTTTTTGCCAGTTAGATTGTACGCGCGCCAACTTACGAACAACCACTAAAGCAAGATTTAATAACGGCAAACTAACAAGAAAAAAAGGTTTGATAAGAAGCCCTTGCGAATTTGAAATAAAGGAAGCGAATATGAAAGGAAGTGTCTCGATAGCAACGATAGCGCCCAATAGATAATTCCCCGAATTACCAAGACAAATCCATCCCTTTGGAAAGTTCAGAACTAGAAATCCCACAAGAGTGCCGATCATTGTTGCATAAAGAGATAGATCATTTTGG
>CAZNSF010000327.1:0-2705 GCA_964575565.1 uncultured Verrucomicrobiota bacterium
AAATGGCGTAAGATGGCCATAATCATTTTGGATTCTTTAGAATATTTTCCCATATCTGGCGGGGTAAAAATACCGTGTGGACAAAGTTTACCGGCGGTTCGCGAGGGCATTGCGGAGTGAACGCCAAATTTTCGCGCTTCGTAGCTACAGGTAGAGATGATGCCGCGTTGATGAGGTGATGCGCCGACCATTACGGGTTTACCTTGGTATTCCGGATGGTCGCGTTGTTCAATGGATGCATAAAAAGCATCCATATCCACATGCAAAATCCATTTCTGATGGGGCATTCAGCAAGAATGTGGTTTTCCTTTGTTTACGCCAAGATAGAAATGGAGAAAAAAGATTTGGGACCTTACTTGAATTTCGGCCTAATTACACCGAAGCTCTGGAAAATGAGATATTGGAATCGATTTTGGCAACGCACTTTTGTTTTTGTGTTAGGAGGTTTGTTCTTAGCCGCCAGATTTTCTTTTGCAGAGTCTAAAGAAGATTCTTTATTTGTGGTTGCAAAAGCAGGGGATGTAACAGCATTAAAATTGCTTTTAGAACAGGGAGTAGATCTTTGTCAGAAAGATAAGCTTGGGTTTACAGCTCTCACATGGGCTGCTGCAAAAGGGCGTACGGATATTGTCCAAGCTTTGCTCGATAAAGGCGCAGATATTCGTGTAAAAAGTAATGATGGCTGGACTGTTTTGATGTGGTCATCCATGCGAGGGCAAGCGGCTGTTACAAAATTGCTTATTAAACGGGGCGCTCTTCCAGATGAGAAAACAAAAGATGGTCTTACCGCTTTAATGCTTGCTTCAGGTTTGGGTCAATCCGAGACATTGAAAGTGTTGCTGGCGCATGGCGCAGAGGTAAACGCTAAGTCTCACGATGGCAATACAGCTCTCATGCTTGCTTCCGAGAATGGCAATCCAGTGGCAGTAAAAATTTTATTAGATCAAGGTGCGGATATTCATGCCCAAAATGATCAGGGGCTAATGCCTTTAATGTTTGCTGCGATGAGAGATAACGTGGCTGCAACAGAAGCTCTTCTTACCAAAAAAGCGAATGTCCATGCACACGATCGAAATGGTTTTACAGCCTTACATTTTGCAGTTTTGATCGGTCAGCCGGCTACGCTAAAACTTTTATTGGAGAAAGGCGCAAATCCAAATGATCAAGCAATGGATGGGTACACTCCTTTAATGTTTGCTGTCGAAGATGGGGACATGGCTACCGTAAAAGCTCTCCTTATAAAAGGGGCTGATGTAAATCTTCAAAATAAAGAAGGCCATACAGCTCTCATGATTGCTGAAAACAGTAAGCAACAAGAAGTCGTCCACCTACTGAAGTCGGCTAGTGTACACAAGGAGATAGGTAAGTAAAAATCGATTGTTAGCCAACCTTGTAATTTGAAGTCATCACTTTGCTCTTGGATGAGCTTGGTCGTAGGCTTTTTTTATGCGTTCGGTGCTGACATGTGTATAAATTTGGGTGGTACCCAATCTTTTGTGGCCTAACATTTGTTGCACACTGCGTAAATCAGCACCTCGATTTAAAAGATGTGTTGCAAAGGAGTGACGCAATTTGTGGGGAGAAAGATGCGGATCGAGACCCGCATATTTTAAACAAGGCTTTAAAATTCGTTGGAGACCGCGAGTGCTGATTCGTTTTTTATCTCGTCCTACAAACAAAGAATCATTGCCTCCGGATGGGCCTTTTAATTTAAGATACGTTTGAATGGCTTGAATGGCAAAACGTCCAATAGGCACAATCCGTTCCCGTTTACCTTTTCCCATTACACGAATAGTTTCGCTAAGAGTATCTACATCTTGATAGTTGAGCGCCCGGAGTTCGTGAATTCGCAGGCCGCAACTATAGAGTGTTTCCAAAATTGCTTTATCACGCCATCTTTGCCATTCGGCATAACGTGGTCTCTGGAAATGTAGCGGCGCATCCATTAAGCGCTCAATTTCCTTTTCCTGTAAAAAAATGGGTAACCGTTGTTCTTTTTTAGGAGTCATCAAACCTTTCATGGGGTTATTGGCAAAACCTTTTCTTCGCACAAGAAATTTGTAAAATGAACGGAGAGCGGAAAGGTGCAGAAGCACACTCGCACGACTTAAAGGCAAAAGCTTAAGTGTCTGGTAAAGTTTCCAGCGGGGATCATTTCGAGATATCTCCAAAAATGTTTGGAGGTATTCGCGCATCACAGATGTTTTTAATTCTTTCCATTCTACGCCAGATCCTTTTTGGCGATGTGGATCTTTTTCATTTCGCCTTAGCCATAAGATAAAACGTCCAAGAGCTTGGCGATAATTACGGAGGGTATTTGGCGAAGCTCCGCGTTCAGCTTTGAGATAATCAAGGAAATCTAGTGCAAGGTTATCGTAGAGCGGGAAATCTTCCGGTTTCATAATAGAAGGGCTACGGAACAAATCCATACATGGTTTAAAGGTTTGGTTCAAAGTTAAACTGCTCTTGCAGGTAGTGGCTAGTAACTTGTAGCTTATAGTTTAGCCATGGACACATCCCATATCCGCAACTTGTGTAGTATTGCCCATAGTGACAATGGAAAAACTACTCTTTCTGATCGTCTTTTGCAGGTAACGGGTACGATCGACGCACGCCAAGTGCGAGATCAACTTTTGGGTGGGAGGGAGTTGGAACGCGTGCGCGGGATCACCAGCAAAGCGCACCCGGTACGGATGACATACAAA
>CAZNSF010000328.1:0-10297 GCA_964575565.1 uncultured Verrucomicrobiota bacterium
TCAATAGTTTTTGGCACTCCAATGGTCGCAAAACCTTTCTGATATAAATCGTACGCCACTCCAAGAGTATCATCGCCTCCGATGGCAATGAGGACATGAAGATTCAAATCCTTGAAATTTTTAAAAATGCGTTCAACAGCACCATCGATTTTTCGAGGGTTTGTTCGTGAAGTGCCAAGGATCGTGCCGCCTCGATGTAAAATTCCAGCAATGGCGCTTCGGTCGAGTACAATAAAATCTTTTTCGATCATCCCTTTCCATCCATTGCGAATGCCGATCATTTCGAACCCATCCTGAATACCGCGACGCGTAATTGCGCGAATCACAGCATTGAGGCCTGGGCAATCACCACCACCTGTTAACATAGCCATGCGCTTTTTAGCCATAACGAAATAAATCTATTTTAAATTTAAAATAATTCTTATTCTTCGGCCTGTGTCTTTCTAAGGCCAAGAAGTTCATCTAGAAAATCGAGGTTATAATGTCCACGCCGAAAATTGGGATCGTGCAAAACAGCCTTTTGCAAGGGGAGAGTTGTTTTAACACCTTTAATAATGCATTCATCTAAAGCTCGACTCATTCTGTTAAGCGCTTCTCGTCGATCATGACCGGAGGCAATGATTTTTGCAATGAGCGAATCGTAATTTGGAGGAACCGTATAGCCGCTATAAACATGGGAGTCGACACGAACACCGCGACCCCCTGGCGCATTGAAAAAATCTAATCGGCCTGGTGATGGTATAAACCCATTCATGGGATCTTCTGCGTTGATACGACATTCAACCGCAGCGCCTCGAGGCTGAAGGTCTCCTTGGCTAAAGGGAAGTTTTTCTCCATTCGCAATTTGAATCTGGAGTTTTACTAAATCAACTCCATAGACTTCTTCGGTAACAGGATGTTCTACTTGAATTCGAGTATTCATTTCTAGAAAATAGAAATTCCCTCGTCCATCTACAAGAAACTCGATAGTTCCAGCGCTCGAGTACTCTGCTGCTTCGGCTAAACGAAGAGCTTTTTTACCCATTTGTTTGCGCATACTTGCAGTCACAAAAGGAGAAGGGCATTCCTCAAGAATTTTTTGATGTCGTCGTTGAATACTACACTCACGTTCTCCTAGATGAACAATTCGACCATGTTGATCTCCTAAAATTTGGATTTCAATATGGTGTGGGTGCTCGATCACTTTTTCGAGATAAATAGCTGCATTGTTAAAAGCTCGTTCTGCCTCAACCTTAGCTGCATAAAACCCTTGGACTAAGCTTACTTCGTTATGAGCCATCCGCATTCCACGGCCGCCACCACCGCCTGCCGCTTTGATCATGACAGGATACCCTAATTTCTTGGCCCACGAAAGGGCTTCTTGTTCGTTATCCACCAAACCATCACTGCCCGGGACAATAGGAACACCTGCTTTTCGCGCAGATTCTCGTGCTTTGGCCTTATCTCCAACCAAACGAATAGCGCTAGCTGATGGTCCGATAAACTTGATTTTACACTTCTCACACGTATCAGCAAAATCCGCGTTTTCGGAAAAGAAACCATAGCCAGGATGAATCGCATCTACATCGCCCACTTCGGCAGCCGAAAGGATGCGCCCTTTGTTTAGGTAGCTTTCACTTGAAGGCGCTGTGCCAATACAAATGGCTTCATCAGCAAGTTGAACATGGAGTGAATCGATATCCACATCAGAATAAACAGCTAAGGTACGAATTCCTAGCTCCTTGCAGGCGCGGATCACGCGCAGAGCGATCTCCCCACGATTGGCAATCAAGACTTTATCAAACATGGACGCTTGAAAGTGAAAGTAATAACAATACTTAGCTCGTCTTTATTTTAAAAAGCGGTTTGCCGAACTCGACAGGTTTAGCATTTTCCACAAGCACTTCTGTAATCACCCCACTCACTTCCGCTTTAATTTCATTCATTACCTTCATTGCCTCAATAATGCAAACGACGGTATCTTCTTTAACGGTTTGGCCGACTTCCACATATGCCGCTGCTTCCGGTGTAGGAGAACGGTAAAAAGTGCCTACCATGGGAGATTTAATTTCTTTGTAGTCTGTTGAAGGTGGAGATGGTGCTCCAGGGACGGCTCCCGGAGTCTGTGCTGCAGTGGATATTCCATTGCCTCCATTTTCACGCAATACAGGTGTCAGTAAATGTGGAACACCATCGGCTCCACGTTTAATTCGAATCTTAACATTATCCTTTTCTAACTCAAATTCAGACAGGTCATTCTTAGTCATAAGATCAATGATCAACTTAATTTCTTTGAGCTCCATAAATCCTCCTTCTCTAAATTTTTATAGGAATCGATGATTGGTTTACTTTTATCTCTATTTTCTACCAAAGGGCGACAATTTTTGCACAGCCTCTAACGCGAGTAAATAGCCAATACTGCCAAAACCACAAATTTGTCCCACGCACACCGGTGCAATAATTGATTTATGACGAAAAGATTCACGTGCATGGATGTTGCTTAAATGAACTTCAATGGTTGGTATGCCAGAGGCTGAAATCGCATCGCGCAAAGCCACGCTACTATGGGTATAACCGCCTGCATTTAAGATAATGGCTCGGGTTTTCTTTATTTTAGCTTGCTGAATCCAATCTACCAAATCTCCTTCGTGGTTGGATTGTAAACATTCCACTTCGATTCCCAAACGGCTGGCTTGCTTACAAATGATGCCCTCAATCTCACGCAAAGTTTGCTTGCCGTAGATCTTTGGTTCGCGTTTCCCTAGCATATTCAAGTTTGGCCCGTTAAGAACCAAAACGGATGTGCGTTTCTTTTTCAAGAGCCGCCTACTCTAGCTAAACCCACAATCCTTTGTCCATCACGGAGTTATAAGCCACTTCCAGTTTGAAAGAACATTAAAAAAACCGTTTCAAAATCTAAAATAAAATCAAAGCGGTCGCTCCAGCTTAAACATAGATGATGGAATCTCTTTAAGTTTTTGTAACATTACATCGCAATTAAGAATTTTCTCGGCTTTTAAGGTAATGCGACCACCTGTCGGGGCTACTCGTAAAGAAATCCAAGGACCTTTCACACGGAAAGAGTTACGGTCCGCCTTAAAACACTTTTGTTCTCCACGAAAATTGGTATAGAGAACCTCAATAGGGCTCGTAAAATCAGCTGGAGGTTCTTTGCTGCTGCCAGACGGGCTAAACTTGATTGTTGGATCACAGTTTTTACAGCCACTCGTAGTACACCGAATACCAGCAAAACTTTCGTGGGCGTAAGAGGAGCCACACAAAGGGCACGTCGTTTGTGCTTTAAATAATTTTTTAAAGAAGCTCATAGTTAGATTGTTAAACCTAGATTTTGCATTTGAATTTTATTAAAACCCATTACGGGACGTGACCAAGTTACCCAATTTTGGAACGGTAGGCGGTCACGTCCCGGTGACCGCACTTCTCGAATAGCAGATGGCAACGTCCTTGTCGCCTTACCCATCACAGGGACGTGATGGGCTACCAAAGCAAGGAGAAGTTTTACAAGCTCTGCGGAGCGATTTACCATAAACTCAACAAAAAAGCTTATCATCTTCATCGGAGAGTAGATTTTTAATGGAAAATTTGGGTCAAAGGATAACAAGGTTAATAATAGTTTATCTATTACTTACAAACCGAGCAACAACGAGGGCGGCTAAGAAAACGAATAAACTATGCTCGTGAAACGAGCATAGGCTTATTCTTCAATGATACCCATCGACAGGCGACTCTCTTCTTCACGAGTTTTTATAGCCGCTGCTGCTGGGCGTGGAAGAAACTCTGTTCCGTTATTACTGGAACGGAGTGGCAGCCGCCCCCGTTGTTGCTCAATTAATTTTTCGGTGCGCAATACAAAGAACGAAGATTTTAAATGGCCATGCCGCAGTAACCGTCTCCGATGCCGTAACGAAGGCAAGCCCCACTTGCGTAGCTGCCGAAAAGATAGCTTTCGGAAATTTCCTTTGCAATGACCATTTTTAAAAACCAGCGATAAAACTTCTTCAGCCAGCCAACGATCGATCAAACGTAATTGTTCCTCATCATCCACATGTTTAAGATAATAATCGATAATGAGGATTGTTCGAAAGCCATGTTCGATTAAGTCACGAACAAGATGGATGGCAAGCTTCGCGCGATGCGCAGGTTCTTTCGCTGTACGAAATTTGCGATGCGCTCGCCGAAAAGCAAACTTAAAAAGATTACAGATTTTTCGTGCTTTATCGCGTGAAAGACCAATACTGCCATATTCGCGAAATTCAAGGCCTAAATGACGAAATTTACGAACCCTTTCGAACGATTCATCGCTTATGCCATTTTCGCCAAAATAGAAATTATGGTGATGTTTTAATTTGCTGGCGAGCTTTAGCTTGGTAAGCATCCTTTCAAAAGTTTGGTCGGCTTCTGCGATTGCTTCGCGCTCCGTTGAGAAAGCCAATATATCGTCCGCGTAGCGGAAATAATGCAACCCATCGATATTCTCCATTTCAGCATCAAGGGAGGTTAAATAGACATTAGCAAAGAAACACGCCGTGGCTGTGCCAAAAGGGATTCCACGATGAGCAACGATCTTTTCCTTTTGACGATAAAATTGAAACCGCACACGTTCCTGCAAAAGTTCGAATAAATAATCGCCGGGCTTAATCCACTGTATCAATTGATCAAGCAAAATCTCGTGATCGACCGAGGGGAAGTAATTGGCAATATCACGTTTAAGAAAATAGAGAGGTTTACCTAACCCTGCTAGATGGCGCGCTACACGATGTTGGCAAACATCAATGCCGAAACCGCGGTAACGATAAGCGTAGCTATTTTTTGAAAAGGTGGAGTGGAAATAACGATTGAGTATCTGATACAACAATAAATCTACCATTCGTTCTTCCCATGGAAAAAGATAGATCGTGCGACGCTTACTGTGGATGCGGTACTGAATTTCTAATCCTTCACGAAAATGGAATGTTTGATTCCGCAAAGCTAGGTTTAGTTGTTCTAAATTTTTCGCTGTGTTTCGCGCGAAATCGTAGAGGGTTAATCCATCATGCGATCGTTGCAAGGCTTTGCGCCAGAAAAAAAGGGGTTTTGTATAGACCTTCAAAGCAGCTTTGTGGAGAGCTAATTCTGAATAAAGCGATCGAAAAGTTGCCTTTTTAATAACAGACCTTTGATTTGCTAGGAGACTAAACCCACTCATAGTGAATGGATCGTACTTATTTTTTCTATGAATGCAATCTAGTCATTCGCTAAAAAATAATCGAAAATGGGTTGACTTCGGTTAACCCAATTTATAGAGAGGTTGAGCGATGGTAAAAAGTATAAGTCGTTGGATGCTGTACAGAGTCCTCTTTAAGATGATAGACAAATATATCTTCAGTATCATTAAAGTCACCCAAGGAAACCTTAAAAAGGTTTTTGGTGTTTTGGGATGGGTATCTGATACACGTCGAATGGTAGGGATCATTGGATTGATGGTTCTTGGATTAATTATAAAAAGCGAAGCCGTCTCCGATACTTCTACGAACTCGAATAGTGAAAACAAGGTCTATGTTTCTGCAGACAAGGAAATTTTTCAAAATCGAGAAGGAGAAGCGGAAATGCGTGCTAGACTTCAGAAAAAGTTTGAATGGGATATTCAAACCACATGGGGTGCCTATCAAAAAGTTGGTATTAAAAATGAGAAATGGGATCCTTATGCCAAAGATATTTTTACCTACTTTAGCAAACTAAGGATGTACAATAATCGATATGGTGATGAACTTTATGATGGCATCGAAGATCTTACTACTCGTTTGATCGCTCTAGGTTGTAATGATCCTTTATTAGAATATATGGGTTTGGCCTTTGGGGGAAAGGGTCGAGATCTTTCGCCAAAGGAACTATTTACTCGATACCAAAATATAGCCGAGGCGCTTGATGGGAAAAGATATCCAGCAAGTAGGTGTTTTTATGCTTATCTCCGGGTATTAGATGTTGCTAAGAAATTCAGCAAACAACCAAACAACAATATTCCTAAGGGTTCCTTCAAGGAGTTAATAAGTTTGGCTAAAGCTTGGCTTGAAGAAATGGTTAAAGATCCTGAAACACCTCAAGAAGAACTATACGAAGCATGCGATGGATATATGGAAAAAACGGCCTTTGTTCTTCTACAACGTTGGCAGCCCTACAAGGATATAGATCGGATGTTCGAAATTCATTTACCTCAAAGTCCGGTTCGTTATCTTGTTCGCGGGAAATTCTATATTGATTCTGGATGGGATGTGCGTGCAGGTAAATCAAATGACCAATCAACTCCCATATTCCGTGATGCAAAAGCCTCCTTAGAAGAAGCCTGGAGATTAGACCCTAAAAGTCCTCGTGCTGCCACGTTGATGTTGACCCTCGCTCTAGGAGAAGGAATGGATAGAGAAGAAATGGAGCTTTGGTTTAGGCGTGCCATGCAGGCAGACCCTAATAATTTAGACGCATGCCATAGGAAGCTCTATTATCTTGAGCCCCAATGGCATGGTTCTGCCGCTGATATGCTTCAATTTGCTCGCACATGTTACCAAGCAGGTAATTGGGAAGGAAGGCTTCCCTTTATTCTTGTGGATACCCATCATCAGCTTGCTGAATATGAGCCCGATCTAAAGAACTATTATAAAAGCTCCAAAGATGCTTGGAATGATATTCGATCGGTGTACGAGGAGTTCCTTACACGTTACCCTGATGCAAGGACTTTTCGAACTTCTTATGCGCGATACGCTTGTTTATGCCAACAGTGGAAAGTTGCTAAAGCCCAATTTAAAATTCTAGGAAATAAAGTTCGCCAAGAGATTTTTGAAAATAAAGCCGAATATGAACGAATGAAAGCAGAGGCAGATAAAAAAGGATAAGAACCTTGTCAAAAGTTTACATATTTAGAGCCCTAAAATTTAGAGTATTATTTTCCCACATACCATTAAATCGGGACCCACTTTTTGGAGTTGAAGATTATCTAAGGCCAATGATTCGCGCCATTCTGGAAATCCTCGGCCGGCTACAGTTTTAATGCTTTGTGCGCCCCCTAAGACTGTTGGAGCAATAAAAAATACCACTTCATGGATACACCGAGCTCTGGAAAATGAGTCGAACACTGCGCCGCCGCCTTCTACAAAAAGGGTCACAACATTTGCTTTGCCTAATATTCGTAGGATAGCTTTGATAGAAAGGCCCTCTTTTGTTTTTGGAATCACGGATACTGTAACCCCCACCTTTTGCAATCGGGCGATTTTTTTAGCAGGTGCCTTTGGTCCAACTATAATCCATGTACGATGAGGCGGATTTAAAATCCGCGATTTTAAAGGGATGCGTGCTGATGTATCCAAGACAATACGATAAGGCTGTTCACTTAAAGAAAACTTTCCTCGCGCTGTAAGAAGTGGATCATCTTGTAAAACGGTGTTGATTCCAACAAGAATAGCATCTGCCCCGGCACGTAATCCATGAGCTTTGCGTCGCGAGGCCGGCGATGTAATCCACTGACTTTCACCTTTGGCTGTTGCAATTTTTCCATCAAGGGTCATTCCACATTTGGCGATCACCCACGGGGTGCGATGGACGATCCAATGATTCCAAGCTTGGTTCAACGCTTCGCATTTTTCCTTTAAAACGCCTGTCGTAATTTTTACCCCTGCTTTACGCAAGAATTGGAGTCCTTTGCCTTGATGTTTTGGATTTGGGTCAATCGTTCCGAGTACAATACGCCGAATACCATGGGCTAAAATAATATCGGTGCATGGAGGAGTTTTTCCCCAAGTGCAACAGGGCTCTAAAGTTACATAAAGGGTTGCTCCTCTAGGGAAAAATCCATTTTGTTTTGCAGCTTGGATGGCTTCTACTTCAGCATGAGGTAATCCTGCTCGTTTATGCCAACCTTTACCAATGATTTTTCCATTCCACACCAATAGAGCACCCACACATGGATTAGGCGCAGTTTCGCCTCTTCCACGCTGTGCTAGCGCTAAAGCCTGTCGCATAAATTTTATATCTTGATCCATCAATTTTTATTGAATTAAAAAACAGCTTACTCCCATTCTAACTTAAACTTTTTAATAATTTTCTTCTCAACATATCCAAGGCAGTTTGAGTGGTTGTAAACTTGAAGGTTGGACGGTCAAAGCGAAACTGGAAACGCTCCGAGATCGTTCCCCCTTTTGAAGCTAAGGCGATAAAAACGGTCCCAACAGGTTTTTCTTTAGTGCCTCCCAAAGGCCCCGCAATACCGGTGATTGCAATTGCGTAATCTGTGCCCGATTTTTGCAGAGCGCCTTCAGCCATTGCTTTGGCTACGGGTTGGCTCACTGCGCCATGTTGTGTAATCAGAGAGGAAGAGACCCCAAGTAATTTGGTTTTTGCGTCGTTGGAGTAAGTAATCCATCCTTCCCGGAAAACTTCGGAACTACCAGATACGAGCGTAATTCGATTCGCTAAATATCCCCCCGTGCATGATTCGGCTACGGAAACCCATTTCTTTTTTTGGCGTAGAAGATTAACCACGACTTCTTCGAGGGTAATATCGCCGGTCCCAAAAATGGCATCATCTAAAACTCGGCGCGCTTTTGTTTCTGCTTTGTTAGCTATCCGATGTACCTCCTGCTTATTTTTGCCGCGAACGACTAATCGCAAATCAACTTCGCCTGAACGCGCACAATATCCAATCTCTAAGTTTTTGATGCCCTTTAAGACTGGCTCAACCATTTCTTCAACTCTTGATTCGCCGATTCCAACGATTTTAAAAACACGACAGTCTAAAATAGGCAATTGAGAACGAAACTTTTTCAGCAGAAGTGGCATCACTTGTTTTTCGAACATCGGTTGGAGTTCGCGAGGCGGCCCAGGCAACATCACTAACCATTTGCAAGAGCCCTCACTTAAAGGAATAGCCAAACCGGGCGCAGTTCCGTTTTCGTTATAAAGGATCGTTGCTATTTCCGGAACAATGGCCTGGCTTTCAGTAGATTTTGGCATTTTTGTTCCACGATCACGAAAGCGACTCCGAATATTTTCTAGCGCGCGTTTATCCACGCGCGTTTTTAATCTGAACATTTTTGTGATAATATTTCGGGTAATATCATCAGAGGTTGGTCCAAGACCTCCTGTGGTAATGACTAAATCAACTCGTTCAAGAGCTTGTTGGATAGCAGCTCGAATATCTTCTGGTGTATCGTTTACGCAAGTTTGTCGAACAAGGGTAGCCCCAATGCTATTGAGCTTTTGACCTAAGTAAGCAGCATGGGTATTAACCACAAACCCCATCAGAAGTTCTGTGCCGATATTGACGAGTTCAACTTGCATTTCTTAACCTAATGATTTATAGCCCCACGATAACACAAATAACCTCAAATTAAGTTTACAAAAGAACTACCATGTTATTGCTTAAAAAACTCGAAGTGATATCACTTAAACAGCTCAAGACCATTATCATCATAAACGGAATTATATCAGTAATCATCGGATTAATGGCGATAGATGGAGGAATTGGATTAGGCACAGTACTTACTTTTCCGATATTGGAAGTAGCGTTGTGTATTTTGTATGTTGGTATATCTATAAGAGATAAACTAAAAAGCTAATTTCCGAACGACAGGTGATTCCGCTATTAACTTAATCAGCGTATCCATCTGGATGAGCTTGGTGCCATTTCCAAGCGCTTTCAACAATTTGATCGATCTTGGAATATTTCGGGAGCCAAGCCAAATCTCGAATCGCGCGATGGCTTGCAGAAATTAAACGAGGAACATCTCCAGGACGACGCGGTCGATCTACGGTGAGGATTTCTTTACCGGTAATTTTCCGCGCAGTATTAATCACTTGCCGCACTGAATAGCCCTCTCCGTTACCGAGGTTATAGATAGCACTTTCTTCTTTTTTTAAAGCCAAGATATGGGCTTGGGCGAGGTCAACAATATGGATATAATCCCGTATAGCTGTTCCATCGGGTGTATCATAGTCTGTTCCAAAAATTTCAACATGGGGTTTCTTGCCAAGCGCTACCAACAAAATATTAGGGATCAGATGCGTTTCGATGCGATGATGTTCTCCATATTTCTCGGTACAGCCAGCGGCATTAAAATAGCGGAGAATGACATGTTTGATACCATAAGCGGATTCATACCACTTTAAAATCTGTTCGAACATGAGTTTGGAAAGGCCATAAGGATTGGTGGGATGTTGGGCATGATCTTCTGTCATAGGAATGCGGTCAGGGATTCCATAGGTAGCACAGGAAGAACTAAAGATAATTTTTTTTACTCCATATTCTACCATGGCATCTAAAAGATAAACACCA
>CAZNSF010000329.1:0-6723 GCA_964575565.1 uncultured Verrucomicrobiota bacterium
GCCACTTGATTCGAATTAACAAAGACTACCCCTTGATTGGCTGAAGAATTATCCAGCCAACCTTGAACCACACTGGTATCGAGGTTAACCACAAATGTCTGATCTGTGGCTTGGGTAATCGTAAAGGCAAACGACTTCCCATTCACTACATCCGCACTCCAAGGATTTTGGTTCTGCCCCATGCCAGCCGCTGCCCATGGTACTGCAGGTGTATCGCGATAGAGCCAACCTAAATCTGCTGAAGCAGGATTCCATGCATTCTGCAGATAATATCCATTTACCGTAATAGGCTGAATATCCCCAGTTGTTTTTGGCAAAGCCACAATAGTTAAGGTAGCCTGTTGTACAATAGCTCCTACCGGAATCCCAAGGCTATCAAACCTAAGAACCGATTCGGTTTTTTGGTTATTCGTATAAGTATAAGAAGCATAGACGAAATTGCCTATCATTTGTGAACTGCCATTTGTGGCATCATTGCCTGGACCGGTCCCAACATAGTTCCTAATCTGTCCATTTTGGGTTCCTGCATAACCATTCACATTTTGTCGGTAGGTAACCGTAGTTGCCACCACCACCGCATTGGCACTATCACTATCCACCCCACCATTCCCGTCTGAAACCGTCACAACCGCTACATATGTCCCAGCCGTACTATACGAATGGGTAGGACTACTCCCAGACCCTAGCGGCGATCCATCATCAAAATCCCAACTGTATGTTAAGGTATCTCCAGCATCCGGATCTGATGCAGTTACAGAGAATGATACCACATCATTCACATTCACTGATGATGGATTAGCCGTTGGCGCAACAGTAATGACCGGTGGATTATTGCCTCCGCTATTGACAGTAATTTGAACATCATCCGATGATTGCAAAACGCTGTCATCCGCTGTTAACCGCAATACATACGTTCCTACTGCGTCAAAACTCGCTGTAGTATCTACTGCCGATGCGTTTCCAAAGTTCACTGTCCCAGGTCCATTTACCTTGCTCCAAGTAGTTGTTACACTTCCGGGAGGATTTGGCAACCCATCATCATTTACTGTTCCATCTAAATTTGCTACAGACGGTAAGGTAACGTTTTGATCTACCCCAGCACTCACCGTAGGCGCTGTATTTGCAGGATTAACTGTCACTTGAACATCGTCCGATGTCTGTAACGCGCTATCATCGGCTGTTAATCTTAATGTATAGGTTCCAGCCACACTAAAGCTCGCTGTAGTATCTACTGCCGATGCGTTTCCAAAGTTCACTGTCCCGGGTCCATTTACTTTGCTCCATGTAGTCGTTACTGCTCCGGGAGGATTCGGTAACCCATCATCATTTACTGTTCCATCTAAATTTGCTACAGATGGCAAGGCAATGTTTTGATCTACACCGGCATTGACCGTAGGCGCTGTATTAGCAGGATTGACCGTTACTTGGATATCATCCGTTGTTTGTAACGCACTATCGTTAGCTGTTAATCTTAAGGTATATACTCCAGCCGTATCAAAACTAGCTGTGGTATCCACTGCTGAAGCGTTCCCAAAGGTTACGATACCAGGACCACTAACCTTACTCCAAGTAGTCGTTACTACTCCGGGAGGATTCGGTAATCCATCATCATTCACCGTTCCATCTAAATTCGCTACCGATGGCAACGTGATATTTTGATCCACACCAGCGTTCACCGTAGGTACTGTATTCCCAGCGCCATACGTCATATAGATACTATATTTTTCATTGGTAGAAGTCTCTCCAGCAATCGTTGCAGGATAAGATCCATTCAGCCTATCTAACCTAAATCCATCTCCAGCTGTTCCAGCCGTATAGCTGCCTACATCACTCGTAGTATCCACTTGCCAGGTTAACCAATAAGTACCAGAAGCAAGGTTCAGAGAAGATGGCGCGCCATTGGCGATTGTGATGGTATTCCATCCGCTCGCCAAAACAACAGGGTTTGATTGCCATTGAAGCTGTTTGGCGCTGTTATAAATGGCTAGCCGCGCATTGCCAGCATTCGGCGCGCTCGCATGCGAATAAAAACTCATGCTCTGGATACCAGTCGTTACACCTAACACGGTCTTCGTAGCATAAATCGTATGCTTCTGGCTGACTTTATACTTCTCTAACCTCGTCATTTTAGTGGGATTATTATAAATTCCGTAGTTGCACGTATAAATATATCCTTCTTTATCATCAAAGGCTGAATTGGAAGGATTCGTCATATCTGCGGGAGCTGTAAGAGTAGCTAGCTGCACAGGATTGCCTATGCCATTATTTACCGAGAACTTAACTAACTTATTACCTCCAGCTGCAAGACAGTAAACATACTGATTCTTTGCATCCAATCTCACACGCTTGACGATCCCTTCAGGGACCGTTGTATCACCCAAACGTGTCATGGTACTAGGTTGAACTCGAATAAGTTTAGTGCCTCCTCCCACATACATAATATTATTTGCCGTATCAAGCGCGAGACAGCCTTGGTTTACTCCTTCCGCTATAGGAAGCGGTGCGCCACTGACCGTCATAGGTGTATTCACCGTATTAACCTTGTAAATTGCCGATTGCGCCCCATTTCTACCAGTCACAGCAAAATAACCGAACTGTTGGTTACTATCAACCGCCCCATCAAAAACACGATGAGTAGTATTAGGAAGCCAAAGAGTGCTCGATCCGCCTAAGGTAAAATTGTTTAGAGAAGTTCTAAAAATTCCACAGCCATAACCTAAACTTGCCGGTGTCTTATTCGTATCCCATCCCGATCCAAAGTAAGCATACCGATTAATAGGATCTATCGTTCCACCATAAAAGTGTCCGTGAGCACCCGTAGCACTTGGATAAGGAGGCGGCGTTGGCACAGCTACAGCAGTTACCCGTTGAATGGTCGTTGTATCCCCCTGTGCCCCAATATTAATCTTTATAATGGATTCTTGTTTATGAATACCCACCCCACTAATTGCAGCATCGGTGCTAAAATAAACGTTGTGATTACCGCTTGGATCCAGTGGATCTAGTACAGCTACCGATTGTAAATGTCGTTCTGGCCGATTAGGGTCGCTTATATCAAGATTTATTGCACCCACTAATGTTGGCACACCCACTCCACCTGATAAAGCTCTCATCACTCTTCCCGGTGTTACATTATCCGTACCTACAAGAACGCTGTGCTTAGCCGGATCAGAATCTGTTGCATCAATGGTAATCGAAGAAGCATTGGTCATGGATATTGGCGCAGGCTTCATAGCTAGCCCACCAATATAACGCATGTTAGCGTTTGGATAGTTGTTTGTACCTACAGATGTAACCCCAACATCCGTAGCTTGTACAATCTCGATTAAAATCAGAAAAACCCAAACACTACAAA
Organism: uncultured Verrucomicrobiota bacterium; assembly: GCA_964575565.1. Classification (GTDB taxonomy): domain Bacteria; phylum Verrucomicrobiota; class Verrucomicrobiia; order JABWAM01; family JABWAM01; genus CAZNSF01. Next base: position 3,356 of record CAZNSF010000329.1, read on the forward strand.
ATACAAGTATTTTACTAGCGACTTGGCTTTGAATGTTAAAAAACCAACTTTTATTTTTCTTACAGGCGATTTTAGGTGCTATCATAGGCTATTCCTTTCTTAGGTTTAAGTAGTTAATCTTGATATATTTAACTTTAATTTCGTAATAGGCTTACATATTGTTGATCAAAGGGTTACAAGAAAAATATAAGCCTTTTTCTCACCATTTGATTGACCATCTATCCGCCATTCATTACCTATTATAAAATTAGAGTTCATGTGTATCTATAACTAATGAGAGGTCTGGAAGGTAAATCTGCAGTAAAATTTTAATAAAACTCACTTTTAACAGGAAATGCCCTATCGCTCGTTCGAAGACAAAAACAGCTTATCCCTAAAAATCGATAAGTCTCACGAACCTAGAATTGACCTAAGTCAGAGCGCAGGACATCTTTTGTCATGAATGATGAAAATTCATAATAGGCGATGGATTTTTAGATAGTCGATTTTTGAAAAGTGGTTTATAAACAAGGACCGAAAGAATAAAAATCTAAAGCAGTTTAACCAATGCCTACCTTTGAAGAACAATTGCTAGAGTTAAAAACAAGAGCGCCCACTGATTTTACTTCTGCCAAAAATCCCGTAGTGCTTGAGGAAACAAGAGCAAAATACCTTGGGCGCCAAGGAATACTGCCTGAACTCCTCAAACAATTGGGATCGGCCCAGGCCGAAGATCGCGGACGCCTCGGTAAATTAGCTAACGAAGCCAAGGCCATCGTCCAAACCGCCTTCGAAACTCGCAAACAAGAACTCGAATCTGCTGATTCTCTAAAACAATCATCTTCCTTCGATATCACATTACCCGGTCGCATTCGCGCGATTGGCAAACTCCATCCACTTACCCAAATCATGGAAAAAATGGTGGAAATTTTCCAACGGATCGGATTTAGCATTGCAGAAGGACCTCTCATCGAAGACGAATGGCATTGTTTTGATGCGCTAAATACACCAGCCGATCATCCCGCACGAGATTTGCAAGATACCTTTTACCTTAAAGATGGCCATTTGCTCCGCACCCATACTTCTACTGTGCAAATTCGAACGATGAAAACCCATCAACCGCCTATTCGAATTATTTCTCCAGGCCCGGCATTTCGGCGGGATGAATTGGATGCAACCCATACCCCATGTTTTAACCAAATTGAAGGCCTCTATGTTGCTGAAGATGTATCCGTTGCAAACTTAAAAGGAACTCTTGAATATTTCTTAAAAGAATTGTTAGGTCCGAAAATCCGAACACGTCTACGACCCCACTTCTTCCCTTTCACTGAACCAAGCTTTGAATTAGATGTTTCCGCTACGGAACTCGGAATCAAAGGCAAAGAATGGTTAGAAATCGCAGGCTGCGGCATGGTACATCCCAATGTTTTCCAAGCGGTAGGCTACGATCCCGAACGTTACAGCGGCTTTGCTTTTGGTCTAGGAATCGAACGGATTGCGATGATTCTCTATCAAATTGATGATATCCGTCTCTTTTATCAAAACGATATTCGGTTCCTCCACCAGTTTTAAAAAGTCGGAATGAAACTCCTTCATTATTGGATTCCCTTATTTGTCTTCGCTGCTTTAATTTTTGGATTATCTAGTATTCCCGGAGATAATATCCCTCCCGTGCCCATCCAGGGCGATTTTTTTCCATCATGGATTCCTCAATGGTTAACGAGCTGGATCACTAGTCATCCTGATAAAATCGCTCACGGAATTCTATATGCTGTTTTTGGCTGGTTATGCCTAAGAACATTAACACACGGTACTCGGATTCCCTTTCCTCAAGCCGCTGTCTTTGCTTTTATTATTTCCATAGCTTATGGCGCTACGGACGAGTGGCACCAATATTTTGTTCCAAAGCGCGCTTGTGATTTTAATGATTGGTTGGCAGATGTGGCTGGAAGCCTTTTTGCCATCCTTGTGTTCTACCGGATTTATAGTAAACCATGGAAAATATCAGGAGGTCAGTCTACAATCCCCGGTAAATAGTCTCTCCAAAAATGTCTCTCACCAAAACAGAAGCGCAAAAACGTATCCGCAGCTTGACGGCCGAGATCGAAACGCATAATCGCGCTTACTACGTAGAGAATGCACCGAAAATTTCGGATCGCCAATATGATCGTCTTTTGGTCGAATTAAAAGAGTTAGAAAGTCAATATCCCGATCTCGCTTCCCTCAACTCCCCCACCCAACGGGTCGGCGGAGAACCTCTTAAAGAATTTAAACAGGTTCAGCATCGTGTGTCCTTAATGAGTCTCGATAACACCTATTCACCAGAAGAATTACGTGACTTTGCAGCGCGCGCTGAAAAAATCCTCGAGGGCCGCCCCATTACATGGATTCTCGAGCCAAAAATTGATGGCGTAGCTGTAACTCTGCGTTATGAACATGGCGAGCTCACTTATGGAGCTACACGTGGGGATGGCCGTACCGGAGATAATATCACTGCCAACTTAAAAACTATTCGAGCGATTCCGCTTATCTTAACTGCATCCTCTACATCACAAATTCCGTCTTTGCTTGAAGTACGCGGCGAAGTTTTTATGACTCGTCCTAACTTCGAGAAAATCAACTGTCAGCGCGAAAAAGCTGGCGAGCCGCTCCTCATCAATCCCCGCAATGCTACTGCAGGCACTCTCAAGCTCCTTGATTCTCGCGAAGTCGCACATAGACCTCTCAATATCATTCTCTATGCCATTGCTGAAATTCAAGGGATAGAGTTAAAAAACCATCATCAATCTCTTGATCTCTTGGCAAAACTCGGATTCCCTACTCCTGCTCGAACCTGGCAATGCCACACTTTAAATGAAATCGAAAAGGCTCTTAAAGAATTGGATGCTTTTCGTCATAGCCTTCCTTACGATACGGATGGCGGTGTATTAAAAGCTGATGCACTCCTCCAACAACGCGAGCTTGGCCAAACCAGCAAAGCGCCTCGATGGGCTATTGCTTATAAGTTTGAAACAGAAAAAGTAGAAACTCGGCTGCTCGATATTCAAGTGCAAGTCGGTAGAACTGGCACGTTAACACCCGTAGCCATTCTCGAACCCGTTTTTGTTTCGGGCAGTACCGTAAGTCGCGCTACCCTCCATAATGAATCCGAAATCACACGGAAAGATATTCGCATAGGTGATACTGTCATTATCGAAAAAGCAGGTGAAATTATTCCAGCTGTAATTAGTGTGGTCTTAAATAAAAGACCATCGGGTACATGCTCTTTTGTAATGCCCAAAAAATGTCCTACCTGCAACGGTGAGGTATCCTACGATGTAGTCGCTGGCGAAGAAGGAAGTTTACTGCGTTGCGAGAATCTCTCGTGCCCCGCCCAAATTAAACGCCGT
>CAZNSF010000330.1:0-5520 GCA_964575565.1 uncultured Verrucomicrobiota bacterium
TAAAAGAAATAGCCAAATTTGAGAACAAAGCCTCACGAGGAAGTGTGGGGAAATTTATTTTGCTTATTTATAGTCTCTAGCGTTAGAATTTCAGTGATGGCATCAAAGTCCAAATATTTTACTGGCAATGATTGGAAAGGATTTTGGATTACCACTCTTATTTCTTTTAGTGTTTATCTTTTTACATTGGCGCCAAATGTAACGCTCGAAGACTCTGGTGAATTCCTCACAGCAGCGTATCATTGGGGAGTGCCACATCCTCCGGGTTATCCTATCTGGACGATTTCTGCTAATCTTTTTGAGCTCATCCCTTTTGGCAATGCCGCATGGAAAGGCAATATGATGTCCGCCTTTTACGGGGCATTGGCTGCCGGAATGTTATGCCTTATTACGTATAAGTTTGTGATGCGACTATGGGGGATGGAACGATTAAAAGATTTTTCTATTCCTGGTATTTCTCAAGAAACATTGGCTCTTACATCTGGAATTGTTTCCGGACTTGTCTTTGCATTTACAGATACCATGTGGTCCCAGGCAGTTATTACGGAGGTTTATACGCTGAATAGTTTCTTCTTTACATTGCTCTGCCTTCTTGTGTTGCGCTGGTTCGATGCTCCAACTCAATCGCGCTGGCCATGTTTAATTGCGTTCTTTTTCGGTCTTGGAATTACCAATCACCAAACGTTGCTTGTCAGTATACCAGCTTTTCTTTTTGCAATGTATGTTGCGAACCGTAATTTGTATCGAGACGCAGCTTTGCTAGCTTCGATCACTTGCGCGATTTTTGCATGGCAAAGTGGCATTTGGTTTATCTGGATTTTTGCTGCTGGTTTTTTATTACATTACGCCTATTTGCTTTTTTCGGATCTAAATGCTTGTAACATGCAAAACCTTTTTAGCGCGGTTTTTTCATTCATGCTCGGTGCAGCAGCTATACTTGGTTTTTATTGGTTAGGTAGTTCACACGAACATTTTATACAGTGGCTATTCTTGGATGATTTTGCCTCCATTTGGTTTTTTCTAACCATCATATTTTGTGTCTTTTGGCTGGCCTTACTTATTTGTGATATCGCTTCTAAAGCTATTGTTCTGCGATCTAGTAAGCCATTTTTTATCAGTTTTCTTATGTTTGTAATAGGAAGCAGCTTTTATCTTTATATGCCGCTTTCTTCTTACACAAACCCACCTATGAATTGGGGTTATGTGCAAACAGTGGATGGTTTTCGTCGTCAGATTACACGATTACAATACGCACCGCTAAAAGATCAGATTCAAGCCGAACGTCCAATCAAGGTTTTGATCGATCAATGCAAACATTTTTTTGATGATCTCCAGGAAAATTTTTCATTACCGCTTCTCTTACTAGGCGCTTTGCCACTTTTGTTTTTTCGCTATTTCTCAAGCAAAGAGAGAAACTATTTTGGTTTTACAATGCTTTGCTTTGTTTTTATGGGGTTCGTGCTAGTTTACTTGCTAAACTCAAAATTTGACGAGCAATCGAAGTTTACCAATCGGGTTTTTTATTCTTTAGCCCATGGAACTTATTCATTTTGGGTCGGCCTCGGTTCATTTTTTTGTCTTTTTTTGGCACAACGGCTATATGCGAAACGGCTTCTTCTTTTGATTTTTTTAATGGCCACACTCACCTTTATTGGATGGAAACTCGAGAAATCATGGGCGGATCAATTTTTATGGTTAACTGCTGCTACGGTTTATTTCCTAGCACTAAATAGTTTTATTCATCGAATTCGTTTTCGATCTTCAGTTCTCGGAATGGTTTATGCCTTGCCCTTGCTTCCTTTAGCAGCAAACTGGGCTAATTGCGAAATGCGCAATCATGATTTTGGGTGGCGCTACGGTCATGATATGCTTAAGACACTTGATCAAGGCGCTGTGGTTTTTGGAGGCACGGACCCTGGACGTTTTGTGCCTACCTACATGATTTTTGTGGAAAGTTTTCAACCTTCCCGGTGGAAGCGTGATCCAAATTTTGATCGCCGCGACCTATATATTATTACCCAAAACGCCGTTGCTGATCCGCCTTACATGAATTATATCCGTGACCAATACGATATCCATCGCCCTAAAATGGATCAATGGTATCATCAATTATTAGGACGAGATAAGATGTATCCTAAAGAACCTTTGCGACTTCCTACAGATAAAGAATGCGATGAAATTTTTAGTACAGTTGCAGCAGCTAATGCAAACAGTCCGGGTAGTGGTTTTAAGTTCACAATGGATTACTCAGGTAAATTTGCAGTAGCTAGTGTAGAGGGCATAGAAGGTACCTGGGCAATTCATGGCGCAATCACACAATGGATTTTTGAAAAAAACAAAGCTAAACATACGTTTTATGTCGAGGAAAGTATTCCCATTTTGTGGATGTACAATTATTTGGAGCCTTCAGGTTTAATCATGAAGTTAAATAAAGAGCCACTGAAAGAGCTCGATCCTAAAGTTGTCCAGAAAGACATGGCTTATTGGAATACATTACAAAAGGATTTATTTTCTAATCCTGCTTTTCTTCGTGATAGTGTAGCTCGAAAATCATTCTCTCAATTAAGAAACGCCATTGGCGGAGTATATTTTTCCCGTGGGATGTATCGCCAGGCCGAAAGAGCTTTTAAACAATCCATAGATTTGTATCCTGCAAACATGATTGCATGTACTCGTTTGATAGAAATGTATACTATTCAACAGCGTTTTGACGAAGCTAGCGAAAGCTGCAAGAAGTGGTTAAAGGCAGATCCTTATAACCCTCAACCAGAGGAGGTTTTGAACAATATTCAGCAAGTGAAGATTCTGTTCGCTCAAGAAAAAGAGATGGCAGCTTTTTACGAGTTTAATAAGTTGAATGCTGACTTTATCTTTCAATATATCGACTTACTGATCTGGCATAATAAATGGCCAGAGGTAGACAACGTAACGGAACAATTTTTGAGCCAAACGGATGATTTAAGGTTGTGGCAAAAGGCTCTTGAATTGTATACCAAAGCGAATCGCAGAGATCAGATGGAATCTCTTCTCTTACATTTAGGTGAACGTAAAACAACGAATGCGATGGTATGGTTTAACCTTGCAGCAATTCAATCGGAAATGTCGAAAAAAGGGCAAGCATGTGTAAATTTACAAAAGGCAATTAAACTTGATGCCAGCATGGTGGATTTAGCTCGTAGTGATGGACGCTTTAATAATATCCGAGCAATGGATGAATTTCAAAAATTAGTGCCTTAGGATAGATACGAAACAATCTTTTTTATGATCGTCAGAGCAGGCCTTCTGTGATATTCCCAAGTCATCTTCATAACCCAGACAATTTTCGATGAGCTCTCCCTCAACCCAGAACCAGCAAGTCATGGAAAAAATCGTGTCTCTTTGTAAGCGACGAGGTTTTATTTTCCAATCCAGCGAAATCTACGGTGGACTTAATGGTTGCTGGGATTACGGCCCACTAGGGACTGAATTAAAGCGTAATCTTAAAAGCTACTGGTGGCGTTGTATGACACAGATGCGAGACGATGTGGTTGGCATGGAAAGCTCTATTTTGATGAATCGCGCAGTGTGGCAAGCCAGTGGCCATGAAGCGACTTTTAGCGATCCTATGGTTGATTGCAAAACGTGTAAACGCCGCTTTCGCGCCGACCAACTTGATTCTGTAGAGTGTGGGCAAAAACCATCCAAAACCCCTTTAACTTGCGGAGGTGAATTGACTGAACCGAGAGCATTTAACCTGATGTTTAAAACCTACGTAGGTCCTGTAGAAAATGATTCCGCGGTTACGTATCTACGCCCAGAAACAGCCCAAGGGATGTTTGTGCAATTTAAAAATGTGCTCGAAGTAGCTCGTAAAAAATTGCCGTTTGGAATTGCCCAAATTGGAAAGGCTTTTCGCAACGAAATTAATCCGCGTAACTTTACCTTTCGATCTCGAGAGTTCGAATTAATGGAGGTGGAATATTTCTGTAAACCGGAACAAGGATTTGAGCTGTTGGAGTATTGGCTAGAAGAACGTTTAAAATTTTATGAAGCCATCGGTATTGCGCGCAATAAGATTCATGTTAAAGAAATTCCTGAAGCGGACCGTGCGTTTTACTCTAAGAAAACCTATGATTTAGAATTCGAATTTCCATTTGGAATTCAAGAGTTGGAAGGCATTGCTTATCGCACCGATTATGATTTAGTGCAGCACCAGAAAATGAGCGGCAAGTCGTTAGATTATTTTGATGAAGAAACGAAACAGCGGTTTGTTCCTCATGTTGTTGAGCCTGCTGCAGGCGCTGATCGTACTGTTTTAGCCCTTATTTGTGCGGCTTATGATGAGGAAAAGGTGACTAATGAAAAAGGCGAACAGGAAACACGGATTGTATTGCGATTTCATCCGCGCATGGCGCCAATCAAGTGCGGAGTGTTTCCACTTTTAAAGAACAAACCGGAATTGGTGGCCAAGGCTAAAGAAGTGCAGGAGATTTTACGCCCTTCGATGATGGTTTTTTATGATGATGCAGGGGCTATTGGCAGGCGTTATCGTCGACAGGATGAAGCAGGCACACCGTTTGGAATAACGATCGATTTCGAAACTCTTGGCGAGAAAGGACCGGATTTAAAAGATACAGTTACTTTACGCCACCGTGATTCGATGCAGCAAGAACGTGTAAAAATAGAGGATCTCTTAGGAAAAATCCTCCCAGTTATTCGGTAATCTATTTTGGAGTGTATGGAAGATTGGAATATTCAAACAAGAAGTAGTTTTTGTACCCATTGCCAAACTCCTTTTGTTGAAAAGGAAAGTTGCTATACCATTTTAAGTTCCGGGGATATGGGGTACCAGCGCCAAGACTTATGCCGTTCCTGCTGGATCGCATCGGGCGAAACGTTAATTCGAGAAAAATTGGGAGTGATCTCATATTGGCAAGGTGTCTATGAGCCGCCTTCTTTAGCTCCTCCAGATCCGTTATCGAAAGAAGATGCCCAAACTATTCTCCGCCGGATGCTTCAACGGAGCGATCCCTCCGAAATGGAGGCCAGGTATATTTTAGCAGTGATGCTGGAGCGTAAGCGAATATTAAAACATCGCGAGACCCAAAAAACAGCGGAGAAACTTTTAGTATATGAACATGCAGAAACAGGAGAGATTTTTATGATTCAGGATCCGCAACTTCGATTGGATCAACTCGAAGAAGTACAAAAACGAGTTGCTGCGATGATCAAGCCCACGCCGGCAGTGTCTTAGACGGTGGCACTTAAATCTCTGTTGGGGAATGTCATTAAGAATGACAGCAATGATTGATGCATGCTTGTAAGTTTAGCAGATCAAAAGTTTCCTTTTAAGGCAACACCTCTGGATTCCCGCCGCAAGGTCACGACTATACAGTGTGGCCAAGTGATTTTCGCGAGGATGATATGAGTAGTGCTTTTGTAGAAGTCTTAAATTCGGGTTCAAAACAGTTAAACTCTCCTGAGCTTTTCAGATTCCATACTTAACAGTTTAAATGAAATTTCTTCAAGAAAATGTCACAA
>CAZNSF010000331.1:0-7982 GCA_964575565.1 uncultured Verrucomicrobiota bacterium
TATCCATCGCTCAAAGGGTGGCTTTATAGGGTCGCCATCCATGCCTCCTTAAAACTAAGAGAAGCTAAACTAAGAGAAAAAAGCCATCTCGAAGAAAGGAATATCGAAATGTTACACCAACCAGAAACGGATTCGGGGAAAATATGGGAGGAACTGCGACCGATCTTGGATGAAGAACTGGATCAATTGGACGAGAAATATCGAATGCCGCTCCTCCTTTGTTATTTAGAAGGCAAAAGTCCAAAGGAAGCTGCCTTCAGTCTTAGTCTAAATGATAACACCTTTCGTTTCCGTTTAGCTCAAGGCAAAGAGCTTTTAAGAAAACGTTTGGTTAAGCGCGGTGTAGTTCTTTCTACAGGTTTAATGGGTACTCTGCTTATAGAAAATGTATCGGTGGTAAGCGCTTCAGAAGTTTTGGTTCAGGCAACTATTAAAGCTGCGCATGGTCTTTTGCCTATTATGTTAAAGACGACAGCAAGTTCGTTTGCTCTTTCCATTACTAAATCCATACAAGAGAAGTTGCGAATTCTATTTTTCGAGAAAAGTGCTCTTTTAGCCTTAACATTAGTCATCAGTATTATCTTTATCGGTTGTTGGGTATGGCAATGGGTGGATTCGTTTTGGAATGAAAAATATCTTCCGCCTTCTTCCTCTCGCACCAACTATTTTCAAGGAGAAATGGTTTCTGAAGATATTCCGAAGTTTGGGTTTTATGATAAGAGAACATTGGATGCAAATACCAGCAGAGCTACTTTTCAATTAATCCCAGCAGTTCAGAGAGGGGATATTGATGCAGTAAGAAAACTCTTAGAGCAAGGGATTGATCCAAACACAAAAGATAAATATGGGCGCGTAGCTTTGTTAGAAGCGACTGCAGGGGAATATATTGAAGTAATCCGGTTGCTTCTAGCTTATGGCGCTGATGTAAATATCGCGAGTGATAATAATCGCAGCGGCTACACAGCACTTATAGTTGCAGCAGGTAGTAATAATTTAGAAATTGTACAACTTTTAGCGGAGAACGGAGCGGATCTTAATAAAGTACGTGGAGTAGATAATTACAGATCAACTGCTTTAATGAATGCCATCAGTAATATATACTATGAAGGACAGGGCATATAAATTATGAAATATTTGCTAGAAAAAGGAGCAGATCCAAATGAACCAGACAACTCTGATTTCACACCATTAACTTATGCGATAACTGATCATCGAGACCATCCAGAAATTATCTCTCTACTTATTGAGTATGGCCTGGATGGGAGAAAAAGCGCAGGCGCTAATTTGTCAACTGCACTGGCGGATGACCGCGTTGAACTTATTAAATTTCTTTTGGAAAATGGCGCGGATCCTAATAGTTTTTGTAGCCGTATTCTCCCATTTCAGATTTCGCGTGAAGGATTGGAAGAATATAAGGAGAAATATAAATATCGGCCTTTCTTTATGGAAGCTGTTGATATGGGCAAAAAAGAGGTTGTGGAACTTCTTCTTGAAAAAGGAATTCGGCCAGACGTTCTCAATTATATTGATTATACCTATTATAATAATGGAGGAACCACACTAGATATAGCTCTTATACGTTCGGGGGAGGAAATCGTGGAGATTCTCGAACAAGCCGGGGCGGTTTCAGCGAAAGCAAACGGACAACCTATAGAAACGTACGCGTGGAGCGAAGAGGACGAAAAAGCTTATTATTCTTCGCAAGAAAAAGTTGAATTGGCTCTTACTGCTATTGAAAAAAATGATCTCACAACACTAAAGGCTCTTATTAAAAAAGGAGTGGGACCCAATAGTGTTGGGGAAAACTCTACATCACTTTTTGAGGACGCCCTTTGGGAAGGAAATGCCGAGATTATCAAACTTCTATTGGCGCATGGCGCAAAAGTTTCTAATGATCAGTTGGGAAAGGCAGCCCACGCGGGTTATCGTGATATCGTTGAGTTACTGATAAAGGCAGGTGCTGATCCAGAAGCGCAATATCAAGATGATTGGACAGACTTTATGCTTGCTGCTGCCGCAGGCGATACAAACCAGCTAAAAGCATTATTAAATGAAGGTGTTTATATTAATGAGAGGAGTGAATCAGGTACTCCTCTTCTTATTGCTATTAAGAGCGGTCGTGAAGAAGCGGTTAGGTTTTTAATTGAAAATGGAGCTGATGCAAAGAATGATCAATATACTTTATTTTCGGCAGCTGTTGAAAATAAGAACGCCAAAGTATTAAAATACCTTCTTGAAAACGTCATTGAGCTAAACCAAGAAAATCATGATGAAAATTTCGGTGGGAAAAATTTAGGAGAAAGATCGCTCTTAGAGATGCTAAAATCCGATTATAGTTTGAGTAGCAGTAGATATTATGATCACATTAAAGTTTTGTTGGAGCATGGGGCAAAGCCCGATGCTGAGATGTTAAGAGTAGGAGTTTTAAGAGGGCAAGTTGATATTGTTAAGCTTCTCCTTAAATATGGCGCAGATCCTCAAGCAAAAGATGAAAATGAGAAGACGCTTATGGAAGCTATCATCGAAGAAATCAACGATGCCTCTGACCTAGAAAAAAAACTAGAACTGAAAAAAGTCTTAACCATCCTTCAAGAAGCTGCAGAGAAGTGATTGTTCTTTAAAGCTTTTGGCTGTAAGAAGGGGTTGGGGGAGGTAACCATTCCGAAGAAAAACCTCCTCTAACTCCTCCTTGTTAAGGAGGAGAATTTCCGGTTGGATACGCGGCGTTAGGGACAATGCCGTCTACCGAAATACGGTAGACCATCGTGTCCCACTTAAAAAGCACAGCCAGTGATGGCGTGCCACACTTTTTTAAAATTTTATAGAGGGGCTGTAAAAAAAGTATAGGATTGCTTCCATATTCTTTCTCTAGCATTCTTTTTTATTATGAAAAAACTGCTTTCCTTCTGTCGCTATCTTTCTATCCAAATTATTTACCTTCTATTTCTAACAAGTTTAGCCCTAGCAACAAAAGCTGCTCAACCCATGGAATGGCAATCCCGAGGGATCGGCGGCGGCGGCGGAACATACTCACCTAGTTTTAGTCCTCATAACCCTGATGAGCTCTATGTTTCTTGCGATATGAGCTTGATGTTTCACACGAAAGATTTAGGGAAATCATGGAAAACGATTAATTTCCATCAATTAATAGGACGCATAAGTTGTGAAGTACAGTTTACCAACGATCCCCTGACTCTCTATGCAATCGATACCACACTTGTAAAAAGTACGGATGGCGGCCAAACCTGGAAACGTTTACCCAGCTCGCCGTTCCGTGCCTCCAGTGTCTTTGCGGATATAAGCAACTCGGCAAACGTGATCGTTTGCACACAAAGCGATCTTTATTTTTCTAAGGACGGCGGGAATTCCTTTTCATCAAAGTACACTACTAAAACGAAACGCGGATTCTTTATAGCCGGCGCTTTCTTCGATGGACCTAATATTTATGTAGGAACGAACGATGGTTTATTTATTTCTAAGGACGGTGGAGAAAAGTTTTCTCTAAGCGATATCATTGGTATTCCATCTGGGGAATCGATCATCTCATTTGCAGGTGCTAAGCAAGGAGGCGTTATCCGTTTCTTTGCTGTCACCGCTAATTCCGAAGATGTCGTATCGGATACTTTCCCAGGCAAACGGGCTAGCTTGGGCAGTAACGATGTCAATTATACTTCCTATAAAAACATTTATACTGTCGATGTGGGAGCATCTCAATGGAAAGTATCTACCAATGGCATTGATGCCGGTGATCTATTGATACCTTTATCCATGGCTAAGAATGATATTTCCACAGCTTATGTTGCAGGAAGAAAAAAGGGGAAAACCGCACCCGTTGTTTACAAGACGAGCGATGGAGGGAAAAACTGGAAAAATACTTTCTTAGCGGAAAACAATCAAAATATTTATACAGGCTGGGTAGGCCAAGGAGGCGATACATTTAGCAATTGGGGGCCAGCCAATCTCCCACATGGGCTTGGAGTTTCGCCTAATGATCCTAAAAAAGCCGTATTTACTGACTCCATGTTCATCCATCTAACAGCCGATGGAGGGGATACTTGGCAGCAGCTCTATACCGATCCTACGATTAAGAACCCACCCGCCCAAAATGTAATAACTAGGCAACATTATAAGGGAACTGGACTTGAGCCCACAGTTTGTTGGTGGGTCAACTGGGCTGATCCAATGAATTTATTCGCAGGTTTTACAGATATTACCGGCGTGCGAAGCAAAGATGGAGGACAAAAATGGTCTCTTGATTATACGGGCTTATTTTTAGGCTACGGCCATTCCTACGAGACTTATCAGATCATCACACATCCTGTGAACAATACTTTATACGCAGCTATTACAATAGGACCGGGTGAATTATACGAGAATTTTCAAGTTGAGGATAAAAAAATTGATAACACCAAAGGAACGATTAAATATTCAACTGATAAAGGCCAAAAATGGTCCCTCATGAAGGATTTTGGTTCTCCAGTTATTTGGATGGCAATTGATCCAAACCATCCTAACCGGATATATGCGAGTGTGGCTCACAGCAAAAAAGGCGGGATCTATGTTTCGAATGATATCGATAAAAATGCAAATGCTGCTTGGAATAAACTTGCCGATCCATCTCGAACTCAAGGACACCCATTTAATATTCATACCTTAAAAGATGGAACTTTGGTTTGTACTTATTCCGCAAGAGCTGAAAAAGGCAATCAGCCTCTTACTAAAAGTTCTGGAGTTTTCGTAAGCACTGATGAAGGCAAAACATGGGCTGATCGTAGTGACCCTGCCATGCAATATTGGACACGGGATTTGGTAATCGATCCTCACGAGGCAAATCAAGATACGTGGTATGTAGCTGTCTATAGCGGAGGAAATGATAAAAATGGAGGTCTCTATAAAACGAGCGATCGCGGGAAGAGCTGGAAAAAAATCTTTACAGCCAATAAGGTTCGTTCCTGCACAATAAACCCTACCGACCCCAACGAAATGTGGGTAACCACCCACAAAGATGGGCTATGGCATTCGAATAATCTTAGGGCGCCTGATGTAAAGTTTGAAGTCGATGAAAATTATCCCTTTAACTCTCCCACACGCGTTTTTTATAATCCATATAACCCCAATGAAGTTTGGGTAACTAGTTTTGGCAATGGTCTTTATGTCGGCACAACCTTAGCCTCGCCAAAAACAAATTAGATTTGACCTTTCACTGTTCTTCTACGAGAATAATCCTATTGAGAGTGTAGTTTTATTCTATGCATGGACATCTAGCTCATCTTGCAAAAAAAGGAGAACGGCTTTTTTGTGAAGCTTGGAAAGCAGCCTCTAAGCCGTTGACAGCTTTTGCGCCATCTCAACCCTGTAATCGTCCTCTTTGTCCGGCAGGTATCTTCGCTCTGGCAAAACTTCCATGCGGCCTTTGTGTGATGGTGAAAGCGCTTGATCTTACCCATGATAAAGCGGAAGAACTTCGTCGAATGGGCATTCGTGAAGGCACCAGGATTTCTTTATTAACTAGCCATGATCCGATGCTTGTGATTACTGAAAATAGCCGAATTGCTCTTAGCCATTCGCTAGCACATCATGTAAAGGTCCAGGCCTTGGCTGGCTAATGAAGCGTCCATGCCATCACTTGATGAGCTAAAGATTGGACAAAGCTGTCGTATTTTAAAGTTCGATTCTCAATCATCGGATAGTCAAAGGCTGCTCGAAATGGGACTTACTGCTGGAGCGGTGATCAAGGTTCTTAAGCGGGCTCCCTTAGGCGATCCTATTGAAATTCTAGTTCGTGGATATCACCTTAGCCTTCGAAAATCAGAGGCTCATCCTATTTGGGTGGAAGTTATTGACCATGCTTAACCATTCGAAAGATCTGAAATGGACCAACCGCAGATTCCTCATATCGCTTTAGCTGGAAATCCGAATAGCGGCAAATCGACTATTTTTAATGCCTTAACCGGTCTTCGCCAAAAAGTGGCGAATTATCCAGGGGTTACCGTAGAAAAAAAAGAGGGCATGATACACACCAAAGAACTTGGGGAAATCCATATCATCGATCTACCCGGCACTTATTCGCTTAGTCCGCGTTCGCTTGATGAAGAAGTTGCCCATGATGTCCTATTGGGTCTAAGAGAAGATACGCCCGATCTCCAATTAGTAGTCGCCGTTGTGGATGCTAGCAATTTGGAGCGTAATCTTTTTTTTGCATCCCAATTGCTTAGTACCGGCAAACCTATCGTGATTGCTCTTAATATGATGGATTTAGCGCGCGGAGCTGGATTTGCGATTGATTCAGGTGCCTTAGCTAAGCAACTAGGCGTGCCCGTGATCCCTATGAGTGCTAACCGAGGTCAGGGACTCACTGAATTAAAAACCGCGATTATCCAACAACTGAAATCGCCCTCTGTGTCGTGCGAAGTGATTCCCCTCTCTCCTAAAGTTTCGAAACTAGTAGCCGAAGTTTCTCAAAAATTAATTGCCCAAAAATTAGCAACTATAGATTCTGCAAAAGGTGAAGCTTTGCGTTTAATTAGCTCTGAAAAGACTTTGTCCCATCCACGGTTTGCAAGTACTGGAGAACCTTTAAGGAAGTGCGTGGAATCTATCCGCAGTCAACTGACAACCCTTAAAACCCCTTGGCATACCCTGGAGGCAGAAGCGCGTTACCAATGGATCGAATCCGTACTCTTAAAAGTGCGCAAACAACGAGAGGTCTCGCAACCGATCAGTGATCGGCTCGATAGCATCCTTACTCATCGTATCGCCGGCCCTATTATTTTAATAGCTCTGATGTTAGGTATCTTTGCGTCTATTTTTAGTTTTGCGCAAATTCCCATGGATATCATCAGCCAATTTTTTAGCTGGCTGGCTTGGCAAACAACCCAAATTCTTCCCAAAGGTCCTATTCAGAGTTTAATCACGGATGGAATGATTGCCGGGGTCGGCAGTATTCTCGTTTTTTTACCTCAAATCCTTCTTCTTTTTCTTTTTATTTCGCTTTTGGAAGATACCGGTTATATGGCGCGCGTGGCATTTATCATGGATCGGGTGATGGGCAAAGTAGGCCTCCACGGAAAAGCATTTATTCCCATCCTTTCAAGCTTTGCATGCGCAATTCCTGGTGTGATGGGAACCCGAATTATCGAAAACGCTAAGGACCGCCTTGTAACCATTTTAGTGGCACCCTTGATGTGTTGTTCTGCGCGTTGGCCGGTTTACTTTTTATTAGCGGGTGCATTTATTCCAAACTATCAAGTTTTAGGGTTTATTCCCCTGCCAGCTCTTGTAATTTTTGGAATGGTTCTTTTTGGGATTATTGCTGCTGTAGGAATGGCCGGGATCTTTAAAAAAACAATTGTCCGTGGAGAAACTCCCGCCCTAATCCTTGAGCTGCCACCTTACCGTGCTCCAGCAATTGGCGTAGTGTTACGGGTTATTTGGGAAAGAAGCTGGTTGTTTATTAAAAATGCAGGAACCGTGATTCTTGCAATCTCCATTGTACTTTGGGCACTTGCGAGTTATCCCAAAAAAGAAGGAGTAACCGCTGAAGAACAAATCCGCCAAAGCTTTGTAGGCCAGATTGGTCGTGCCATCGAGCCTGTTCTTACACCCTTGGGATTTGATTGGAAAATTGGAATCGCTATTATTACAAGCTTTGCTGCGCGCGAAGTCTTTGTAAGCTCCATGGGAACCATTTACGGCGTTGAGCTATCCGATACAAAGGAAACAATGGATCTTCAATCACGATTAAAACAAGAAAAGGATCCTCGTACAGGAACACCTTTCTTTACACCACTGCGCGCCATTAGTTTAATGGTATTTTATGTCCTCGCCATGCAATGCATGAGCACCGTCGCAGTTGTTAAACGCGAAACGAATGGATGGAAATGGCCTCTCTTTCAATTTGCGTATATGACGGGTCTGGCTTGGTTTGCTAGTTTTCTAGTGTGGCAGGGAGGACACTTACTGGGATGGAACTAACCGTACAA
>CAZNSF010000332.1:0-2661 GCA_964575565.1 uncultured Verrucomicrobiota bacterium
CCATATCCAACTGTTTTAAGGCTTCGCTATAACGTTTATTTTTCATGCCAATAAGAACAATTCTGGCATGAGGCCCCCATTGATTAGGGTTAGCGCTTAAAGAGAGACGATAATGGGTTAAAGCATGCTCATCATCTTTCATTTCCTCATATAATTCTCCAATGAGGGTTAAAACAGGATATCGAAAAGGCTCGAGTTTAATGATTTGCGCAAATTCTTCCAAGGCTTGTTTCTTATTGCCCTGTGCAATATAACATAGAGCTAGCTTTTCTCGGATGCCCGAAATATTCGGCTGTAACTCTAAAATTTGTCGATAAAGTTCAATCGATTTCGAGAAATCTTCGCTTAACACATAGTAATTTGCTATTTGTGTAAGTACATCGGGGTCATTTGGTTTAAGTAAAATAGCCTTATCGTAGAATCGAGCAATCTCCTCTTTTTTCAGTGCAAGCTCCGGTTCTCGAAAACCCAAGACGGTATATAAATTTGCGAGTTGCACCCAAAAATAAACATCGTCTGATTCTTGATCGGATGCGCGATCTAAAGACTTCCTTGCCTCTTTGGGGTTCTGCTGTTCTATGGCAGCTTCGAAAAGCACCTTATACGGTAAAAATTTAGACGGATCTAACTGAATGGCATATTTTGCTGTTTCGACAGCTTTATTCCATTGATTATCGGATTGGTAAGCAAATGCCAGCAAAACCCAATAAGGAGCGGTTTCCGGGTTTTGTTGAGTAGCTAGTTCTAAAATTTGGATCGCCTTTTTAAAATCATTGTTATGGAAATATTCTTGAACAATGGCTCCATATAATTCTTCACGGCTTGGATCGAACATCGCGACATTCGCTAAATCCTCAAGTGCTTTCAGTTTTTCGCCGCGCGAACGGTAAATAATCCCGGAAACATAATGGGCCAAAGCTTTCGAAAAACGATCCTGTTCTGGCGTTAAAACCCCTACATCGCCTTGCTGCGTTATTTGATCACCTGTTCCAATTTTCGGAGCTAATGTCTCCGTTGTTGTGCAACTGCAAAGCAAACCACTTGCCAGAAGCATCAAGCCGCTGGTAAATCTGAATCGAAACATATTCACCACAAACCTTCTTTATGTTTACTTTTTGTGGCGATCAGCGCGCATGCGTTTGCGGCGCTTATGCTTGTTGATTTTAGTCTTGCGACGTTTCTTAAGTGATCCCATATAGTTCTCATATATCATGTTAAGTTTATTTCCCTCTAACGTCAAGAGGAGTAATACCTCCAATCAAATCTTGTTTTACATGCCTAAATTCCTCTACTGTCCTACTTCCTATGTTAACCTGGTTTCTTAAAAAGATTATTGGCTCCAAGAATCAACGCGAGATTCGCCGTCTGATGCCAATGGTACCGCGAATTAATGAGTTAGAGCTTGCCTACCAAAAACTTTCCGATGAACAGCTCCAAGCTAAAACTCCTGAATTTAAGGAACGTTTAAAGAAAGGTGAAATTCTCGATGATATCTTGCCGGAAGCGTTTGCAGTGGTCAAAAACGCTTGTCGCCGTCATGTCGGCAAAAAAATCACCGTCGTTGACCATGAATTAACCTGGGACATGGTCCCATTCGATGTACAGCTTATTGGAGGCATGGTGCTTCACAAGGGTAGAATCGCTGAGATGGCCACTGGCGAAGGGAAAACCCTCGTGGCAACAATGCCGCTTTACCTCAATGCGTTGACTGGTGAAAATGTTGCTCTAGTGACCGTCAATGATTACCTTGCACGCCGTGATTCTGAATGGATGGGTACCATCTATAAATTCCTCGGTCTCACCGTGGGTTGCATCCAACATGATCAAGCTCCTGATCTACGTCGCGCGCAATACCAATGTGATATTACTTATGGAACCAATAGTGAGTTCGGTTTTGACTATCTCCGTGATAACGGCATGGCCACACGGCTTGAAGAACAAGTACAACGGGGCTATTTCTTTGCCATTGTAGATGAAGTCGACTCTATCTTGATTGATGAAGCAAGGACTCCTCTCATCATTTCAGGCCCATCCCCCGTAGCAGGCCTTCATCAATATGATCGCTGGAAACCTGTGGTCAGCGACCTTGTACGTAAACAAACTCTCCTCTGTAATACATGGATCCAAGATGCTAAAAAACTTTTTGATGCCGATCCCAACGATTCCCGTGCGGGACGTATGTTTTTCCAGGTTAAACTAGGGCATCCAAAACATAAACAGCTGTTGCGCATGATGGAAACACCCGCCATTCGCCAATTAATCGATAAAAGTGAACTGGAAGTGCTTGGAGATAATAAACGCGAAGAAATGCATCTTCTTAAAGAAGAATTGTATTTTACGATCGACGAAAAAGGCCATGAGGTAGAGCTTTCAGAAAAAGGGCGTATGCTTTTAAGGCCTGATGATCTTCAAGCCTTTGTATTGCCAGATCTTGCAGATGCTTACCACGAAATCGATAGTAACCTTGTTTTTTCGATTGAAGAAAAAACTGACAAACGGCAAGAAGCACAAAAGCTATTCGAAGAAAAAAGTGAAACACTCCATAATATTTCACAACTTCTGAAAGCATATTGCCTCTTCGAAAAAGATGTCGAATATGTAGTCCAAGATGGCAAAATAATGATTGTTGATGAATTTACCGGGCGGCTCATGCCTGGACGG
>CAZNSF010000333.1:0-4416 GCA_964575565.1 uncultured Verrucomicrobiota bacterium
ACGCAATCCTTTCCCATGGATGAGCGAAACCATCGATTTGGGTAAGGAGAAGAACTTTTTTGAAACGCGTGTTACTGAATATCAAACCGCAGGCGTATTAACTTGGGAATAAATAACGCTTGAAAGTCGAAAGGAAGTTTAAAATTTTGTAAGGTCGCTTGGCCGGCTTAAGCTGGACTAAGCCATGGATTTTAGCCAACAAGTGCGGAGAAAACCTGCACTTTTCAGCTTTCAAATTTAACTTATTCATGAGCTTGTTCCCTGATCATTGGATCAAACGGATGGCAGCCGAACACGGCATGATCCAACCTTTTTACGAGAGGCAAGTTCGAAAAAGTTGTATCAGTTATGGCCTATCTTCTTATGGTTACGATATTCGCGTATCGGATATCTTTAAGGTTTTTACGAATGTCCATGGTGTCGTGGTTGATCCAAAGAAATTTAACCCGCGATCCTTTATTAAAATCCAAGCTAAAGAATGTATTATTCCACCCAACAGTTTTGCGCTGGCACATAGTATCGAATACTTTCGTATCCCACGGAATGTTTTGACTTTGTGTGTGGGCAAATCCACTTATGCCCGATGCGGGATTATTGTAAATGTAACTCCCTTCGAACCCGAATGGGAGGGGCAGGTTACTCTAGAAATTTCTAATACCACACCGTTGCCTGCAAAAATTTACGCTCGAGAAGGCATTGCGCAAGTACTTTTCTTTGAAGGCAAAGAAGAATGCCGGGTTTCGTATAAAGATCGAAAGGGAAAATACCAGGGGCAAAAGGGGATTACCGTTCCGCATCTCTAAAATTTGCTCGACATCGTGCGCCCAATCTTCTATGCCAGCCAAGTAATTTAAAATGTTCTTCATTCTATAGCTTATAACCATGAAATTTTTAAATATTAAAATAGCAGTTCTTTTTATGGGATCGGTTCTTTTTACAGGATGTAGTGCTTTCGACAAAAAATCCGGTGCTTCAGCAACCGAATCTTCCTCAACCTCTCCATCGACAACATCGGAAACGCTTCCCCCATCATCACCCGCCCTTACCATCGATGATTCTCATCAACTGATTCCTATGGAAAGCTTACCAACGAAGAAAGTAAAGGGTGTAGACTATCCTTATGCAATCAAAACGCAAAGGGCCAGAGTGGTACGAAGCCCTTATGCGCAAGACGAAAAGTTTGCTGATATCGATGTAAGTGGTATGGAACCAGGCTCGCTCGCTCGCTGTCCACATACCGGAAAAATCTTTGTGGTCCCTTAATTGATGGCAACTATCTTCTGCGAAAATATCAATCGCAAGATTCAGGTTTCTGAAAAAGGAGTTAATCTCCGTAGCGCCCTCCTTGCCGAGGGGGTGCGTGTCTATTCTTGGCCTCGTAATTATCGTCTACTTAATCTACTTAATTGTGGCGGCAACGGCCGATGCGGTACCTGTGCAGTGGAAGTACTCTCCGGCAATGAAAAATTAAGTCCTTTAACAGGAAAAGAACGCGCTCAACTGAAGCTTGCATCGCAAAAGCGCAGGCTCTCCTGTCAATGTCAAGTTTATGGCGATGTAACTATTCGCGTAAGACCGTAGAAAGACTAGATTTGTTGTTATTTGTTGAGTCTGGAAAGGAATGGGAATGAACACTGTGTTTTCTCCCTTCCAACACTCCTAAGATGAGTAAAGCCACATAGATTAACCATAATCCTGCTGGATATCGTATCCAATCCGCAAAGCGACGAACCCACACGATGGTGTAGGTGCAGATGACCATAAAAGCGCAAGAAAGAAGCAGGCCCACGAATAAAACAATAAAAACATTTTCTTTACCTGCGCGTAGAGCAAATTCTGAATTGGCTATCGCGTTATCCGAGGCCATGGTAAGATCTGTAAAAGCGATCAGAAGAACGGCCTTTTTCATGGCTTGAGCAATTTCATGTGGCGCATGTTGCTTTTCTTTATCAAACCAAAGTTTGTATACTACATAAATAAGCCACAGGCCCGCAGGATAACGTACCCAATCGAAATGAGCACGAATTTGAACAACCACAAAAGTTAGTACAATCATGGTTGCACAAGAAAGGAGCATGCCAAAAATAAGAGCCTTTTTTTGCTGTTGCCGTGGTAGGCCGCTGGCCATTTGCGAGTTGGCCAAAGCGTTATCGAAAGCGAGGCTGATATCAGAAACAGCTACAGCAACAATAGCCTTGAAAAGAGATATCTCAACAGTTTCAGTAGGAGAAAGCATGGTGTCCCTTATAAAACGGAATTTTTACTTTGTCGATGATAACCGAATAACCCAAATTTATTTTACTTTGTGATCTCCAGATTTCAAAACAGAGAATATAACCATCTTGGCAATCTTGCCGAAGATTTGCTTTATTTAACAGGCACCAAAAGCACACGAGCCTTTTTTGTTACGGGTACAGATACCGGTGTTGGTAAAACTCTGATTAGCTGCGCTTTACTTAAAGAATTCCAACGCCGAGAAATAAAAGCCCTTGGGTTTAAACCTATTTGTTGCGGTGATCGCGCAGACGCCTTGAAATTTTGGAGGCTTTCGAATGGCGAGCTTCCCCTTAACCTGATCAATCCTATTCATTTGCCTTGCCCCGTAGCACCGGCATCGCAACCATCTCCACCATGGCCAACATTATTGCGCCGTGTTCAAAAAGCATTTTTAAAATGTGCTACTAAAAACACCCGTCTTATTCTTGTAGAAGGTGCAGGTGGTTTTTTGTGCCCTATTACACGCAAGCATACGATGCGCGAATTAGCGCGAGCCTTAAATTTGCCATTGGTGCTTGTGGCCCATAATCGGCTTGGAGTGTTGAACCATAGTCTATTAACCTTAGAGGCTGCAAAATCAGTTGGGTTAAAGTGTGTAGCTATCGTGCTTAGTGGTGCCGGAGAACAGAAGAAGGATGCTTCTCACATTAGCAACAAACGTATTTTATCCCAATTAACAAATATACCTATTTATTATCATTTTTAAGAAAATTCCTTAGCGCGGGGCAACGAACGCTTCTCTACAATGATTCGCATGAGTGTCAATCAAAGGCTGACTTTACGCTAAAAAAGTGTAATATTTTAGAAGAAGGCTATGGATAATCGCTCACCATTTATCGCTCATTACGCATCGCAAAATTCATCGAAGTCCAGTTTTTGGATGGTGGTGGCTATTCTAGGGTCTCTTCTTCTCCATGCAGTGTTAGTTTTTTGGTTTCAGCGTACGTATCTGCCTTATCATGTGCTTACTTCCCACGAAAGGCTGGTGCTTCGTAAATTTAAACTCGAACGAGTCGAAATTAATCCGAAATGGATTGAACCCAAATTACATCCTCCCGAACATGTTTCTTTAGCGCCATCACCGGATCGTTCTTCGCTGACACCCACACCCGAGAAACGTACCTTTGCTAAGTTATTATCCGAGGCACCATCTTCACCTACCATGCTGGCGGGAACACCTCAAATTCCGCAAGATAAACCGGTTCCTGTACTAGGAGAACAGGGTCATCTTTCTGCTGATACCTCCACACGGTCTCAATTAGAACAACAATTGCAGGCCACGAGCGAACAATTGTTAAAAAAATCGGCTACAAAGCCTGCTGGCGCAGGGCGCCCTATTTTGAACACACCAGGCGCGCCTGTTGCACCAAAACCTGGCTCCCAAGAGCTTGTGCCACCTACTCAGCCCAAAGTCGGGTTAGCCCAAGGCCCGATAGTTGAAACTCAGGCATCTGCTTTTATAGGGTCTAGCCGTCTCGATGACTTTTTTGGTTCAGGAGGTTTACCACCACCGCCACCGATCGAAAAATTAATTGAAAAACCAAAAGCCATTGATACTGCTACCCAAGTGCCGCAGAGCTTGTTTAAAGATAAACCGACTACCACCCAAAAATTCGACTCGCTAAATCTTTTCTTAAACGTGGAACTATTTACCTATGAGCAAACGATCGTTTCTAGCAAACCCGAAGGTTATTTTTTGATTCGCATTAGCGCTAAACCCGGCCAGCAACTTTCAGTGATCACAAAGTATGTTTAATTTAATTTAGATATTTCTAGCAGTATTGTAGAGGAACGACTGAAGTCTTATACAGAAACGGATATTGCAGCCATTTCCAAACTCAATATCTCTGATCGCTTCAAGATCATGGCTTTTCGCGATCGCTTAGTTTCGTTTCGTTCGGATTGGGTGCCCGCAAAAGACCCACCCTTGCCAGAGGTTAAAGATTGGATGGGTAAACTAAAGAGCGGCGGAGTTACCGATTTTTATGATGGTTTACAGCCCTTGGTTCAGCATCGTCGAGAATCGGGTAGGGTAGCACTAGCTTTAGTGATGAGCGATGGATTGCCTACTAAAGGGGTGCTTGATAGCACACAAATTATTAGCGAATTATCCGATACGAACGATAGCAAAACCTCTAT
>CAZNSF010000334.1:0-6787 GCA_964575565.1 uncultured Verrucomicrobiota bacterium
AATCTCTGTGATATATCTCCATTCCTGCGACCTTTTGAAAATACTTATATAAGGAAGAAGCGATAGGAGTGTTAAAAATCCTACTACAGATATCCGGGCTGCACCCCTCCAATTCTTCTGAAAACACTTTGTTAGAATACCAGCAATCACTAGAGTAAATATAAAAACAACATTTTGGTAAATAGTCTGAACGCCCAAAATGGAAATAACGGTGGCGCAAAGATAAGCAATCAAGCGTTCGGAGATGATTGCTTTCCAGAAAACATAAATTGCTAACAAAATAAAAAACAACCCAAGACCATAAGGCTTGATGGATCCGAGTGTGCCAAGCACCATTCCATGGCATCCCAGGAAAATCAGTGTTAGAATCGGTGGATGCGAAGTTAAGGATCGAATGCTTCCCCAAAGAATACCGAGAGTTGCTAGTATTGTAATAAAACCTAATAATCGCAATCCAACATCTTGCTGCCCAAAACTAACGAAAGACCAAAGACGTAACACCGTTGGATAGAAAATAGGCACAGAATCTAAATACAGATAGTCTAAAACTTCCGAATAGCTCTGCTGATTCGCAATATGGATGGTCCTTACTTCATCTCGCCAAAGAGGTCCCGCATGAGTGCAAAAACGAAAACCAAGATAAAGGCTTAAAATACTTATCGCCAAAGCCATGACGAGCTCTGTTCTATTTAGAATTTTCGAAGGCTTTTCTTCTATGCTTTTCATGTACTGATTTGCCATAGGAGAATTTTCAGCTTCTACTACCGCAAGAATAACAATTGGTCTTAACTTCTTCTTATCGAAAGCCGGCAAAAACGATTGGCGAGCGTGCTTTTATTACGCGGCCGATTTCGAAAGATGGGATTCTCATTCGGCGCGCTTCTTGCTGAATACGTGCTACCGATTTACGCGGCGCAATTAAAACCATACCGATTCCCATATTGAAAACACGGTATATTTCTTTTTCTGAAATATGTCCAAGATTTTGGATGAGTTGAAATATAGGCGGGATCTTCCACGAACCCGGTTTGATTTCCACAGAGTACCCATAAGGCAAAACCCTTGGGATATTTTCCTCAAAACCGCCGCCTGTAATATGGCTAGCCGCATGGATAGAAATCTGCTTTTTCTGTAGACGCGCTAAGAAAGGGCAATAGTTTCGATGGATTGCAAGCAAAGCTTCTCCAAGACTCTTGCCTCCTAATTCTCGAGGCCGAGAAGTGATGGATAATTTCGAGCGTTTAAAAAGAACTTCTCGAGCAAGTGAATAACCATTGGTATGTAATCCTGTGGAAGCAAGGCCGAGAACAACATCACCCGTGCGGATAAGGGAGCCATTAAGAATTTTACTTTGATCGACTACGCCTATGATTGTTCCAACTAAATCGTAATCGCCCTTACCGTAAAAGCCCGGCATTTGGGCAGTCTCGCCGCCTAGCAAAGCTACGCCTGCTTCTGCACATCCTTTGGCAAGGCCTGCAATGATTTTTTCGAAGACAGGTTTTTTTAATTTACCGGTACCGATATAATCTAAGAAAAAGAGCGGTTGGGCGCCCATTACCGCGATATCATTGCAACAATGGTTTACAAGATCTTGGCCAATGGTATCGTGGCGACCCATTTCGATGGCTACTCGCAATTTGGTGCCCACGCCATCCATGCTGGCTACGAGTACAGGCTTTCGATAACCGCGGAAGGCAGCGCTAAATAAACCGCCGAAAGCGCCTACTTTACCAATCACTTCAGGCCGAGTGGCTCGGGCAAGTAATTTTGGGAGATTAGCTTTTACGCTGTGCGCAAGCTTGAGGTTAACTCCAGTTTTTTGATATTGATCCATGGCGAAACCATGGAAAGCTTAATGCAAAATTGGAAAATGAGAAGCCTCTAATTTTTGCATTTATCTTTTGTAGACATCATGAGTGCCAACATCCACTGTCCAAACAGTATTTCCATCGAGAAAGAAGACGATGCGTAGATCATATTCTGCGTATACCGAATAGATAGTTCGATTGTAATGAGCAGACAAACGATGGATTTTATGAGCACGCAGCCGCCGATCAAAAGGATCTACTTTAAAAATCTCCCAAACTTTTCGGACAGCCTCCTTCTGTTCTCGACTTAGTTTATAAAAGCTTTGCCAAAAACCCTCTAGCGCCCGGAAGCGATACTTCATGACTTCGACGGTGGAGGTTCGTTCATCGCAATTTCCATATCTACCGACCGGCCGCCTTTAAATGCTTTCATGCTAAGTTTAAAAGATTCTGGGATCCATGAATCGTCTTCCTTTACAATAAATTGAGCAACCTGCCGGCGTCCTTTAACAGGCAAACTCTTAAATTGTTTGATAACTTCTACTGCTGTCATAGTTTATACATAAACTTTTGGAATTCATTTGTCAAATGGAGGAAAAGAACCACAAAAAATCCTTAAACTAAGATAATTAACCCTTAGACTATCTAAGATTCTTCCCAACATCAGTGTTTGCTACGTGATGCCAAGTTGCTTGGGCTAATCCATTTTTAGAGAGAACATCATCGAAAAATTGAGCAAATTGGATAATTTCCCTGGGGAAGTGATTATCGAACCACACAGATTTTTTATTTTCGCCTTGTTCGATCAATAACTCCCACTGTGTTCCGTCTAGGACATTCGCAGAATACCTTTTATACAGCTTTAGCAGCCCGTTTTTTTCGATAGCTTCCAATATGTTCGACAAAGATTCTTTTGGCAATTTCAGTGTAGCTTTTTCATAAAAAGACACGAATTCCTTGCTCGACTTTGCCGCCCAATCTATTCTGTAAAGGGTAATGATTCCATTTTGATCAAGCTCCACTGTATTAAACCCGTCTGAACCGCCCCCACGCTTTAATCTTATTCTATAGAGCTTATTGGGATCGATCTGAAATAGTGGAGTATTATCCTTTTCCACTTTTGTGAGTGGATGGATGGTCACTGTACCCATCCACATATCTTTAAAAGTTTCTCGTTCCACATGAGGTGAAGAATAGCAACCCCCTAAAGTCAGTATCACTAAAGAGAAAGCAAACTTACAAAATAGGTTTTTTTGGTTTGGGGTCTGGATCACAGACTTCTTCTTTTTCTTGAGTTGAATTTAAGTGGTGTTTATTGTTAGACGGAATTAACCAGAAAAAACTCCAAAAATTTTACTTTTTTTGATGATCTCCTCCTCCGTTAGTTTTTCTAAACTTCGCACGAATTGTTGTTTGCTATAACGCCTTGGCGAGGTCTTTAAAGCATCGGTAATGACCTGTTATCTTAAAGCTAAAAAGGATGTCTTCCTCCTGGGCGCCCGAACCAATGTTATGAATAATAAGGGGCGTGCCAGCAGAAGAGATTCTATCGGAAACTATTCCGATATGTGCAATACCGGACGCTAGATCCCAAGAGACAATATCGCCTAGTTTATAATCATTCGCCTTAGAATTAATGGGCAAAGAAAATCCTTTTCGCTGGAAATAAGTCATGAGATTCGGAACTCTTCGATGGTCAATATTTTTATCAGGCGCTTTAAGCCCCCATTTTTTGGGATATTGATCAAAATGGGATTCCATATCTTTGTGAACATCTTTTTGTAGATCAGTGCCAAGTTTGCGAAAAGCGCGGATAATCACATCGGTACAAACGCCTTTGTTAATAGGAAGATCGCCGCCTGGATAATCAAGGGCGACATAGGAAGGATCATAGATAGTCGTAACACCTATTTGGATGCGAGCCGCCTCAACAAGTTTTTGAGCCTCTGGAGCTAGGGAAAAATAAGGAAATAACGCAAGGAGGAGAAATAGTCGCATCTAAGAGTCATTATATCCTTTTTGTAAAAATTAACATGACAAAAAAAGATTCTGGTAGGTAAGATTGCGGTTGCCGTATTTCTCTGCTTATAATCCAAAGTAATGATCGATTACGAAAAAGAACTGAATGAACAACAACTTGCGGCTGTTAAAGCAGATCCGGGGCCTGTCTTGGTGATCGCTGGAGCTGGCAGCGGGAAAACACGTACGCTTACTTACCGGGTAGCTTACCTCATCGAAAATGGATTATCTCCAGATCGTTTGCTCTTACTAACCTTTACTAATAAGGCTGCCAAAGAAATGCTCGGTCGTGTAAGTAATCTCACGGGTATAGATCCTTCAAAGATTTGGGGTGGCACTTTCCATTCGGTAGCAAACCGGATTTTACGGCGTCACGCCAAAACGTTGGGCTATGAACCAAACTACGCCATTCTCGATCGCGAAGACTCTAAAGATTTAATCGGCGCATGTATTCCGGAAGCAGGGATCGATCCTAAAGAAAAACGGTTTCCGAAGGCAGATGTTTTAGTTGAAGTCTTTAGTTTATCGGTAAACACAGAGCGCACGATTACCGATATCATCGAAAATCAGTATAGTTATTTTAGCGATGTAATTGATCAAGTGGTTTCTGTTAGGAAACTTTATATCGAGCGCAAAAAACAGGCTAATGCCATGGATTACGATGATTTACTCTCTAACTTTCTCCTTCTTTTAAAGGAACATCCTGATGCTGCAGAAGTATACGGCCGCCAGTTTTTATCGGTGTTGGTAGATGAGTATCAAGATACCAATCGGATCCAATCCGATATTGTGGATCGTATCGCTCTCCGTCATCAAAATGTAATGGTGGTAGGCGATGATGCCCAAAGTATTTATAGCTGGCGAGGCGCCAATTTCCGGAACATTATGGAATTTCCAAAACGTTATCCGAAAGCGCGTGTCTTCAAGATCGAGCAGAATTATCGGAGCACGCCGCAAATTTTAAGTTTAGCCAATAAGGCAATCTCCGCGAATATTTATCAGTTCGAGAAAAATTTAAGGGCAGTTCGTGAGGATGGGTTAAAGCCTCATGTGGTTTCTGTTCTGAATGCTTCGGAGCAAGCGGCTTTTGTGGCCGGACAAATGCTCGAGCTTCGCGATCAAGATATTCCGCTGAATGATATGGCGGTGCTTTATCGATCGCACTTTCATTCGATGGAATTACAAATGGAGCTCACCCGCCGTAATATCCCATTTTTTATTACGAGCGGATTACGCTTTTTTGAACAAGCGCATATTAAAGATGTAGCGGCTTATCTAAAATTAGCCATCAACCCCAAAGACGAATTGGCTTTTAAAAGGATTGTATTAATGATGCCGAAAATTGGAGCGGTTACCGCTGCAAAACTTTGGAAAAAATTGCCATCATCTTCCGATGCACGGTCTGCGGATAGCTATCTTTCCCTTTTAGCAGGGGTGCCGAAGCCCGCCCAAAAGGATTGGAAACAATTTACAGAAACGATCCGTCAATTACGAGAGCCTCAAGTCTGCGATCATCCGAGTGAAATGATTCGATTAGTTCTCGATGCAGGGTATGAAGATTATCTTAAAGCGAAGTTCGAAAATTATCTTTCGCGCAAAGAAGATTTAGAGCAGTTAAGCGCTTACGCTACGCGGTTTAAGCATACAGCAGATCTTTTGGGTGAATTAGCTCTGATGACCAATGTAGAGTCGGAAGAAGGAAAGCCCGATTTTAACCAAGACCAAGAAGTGGTACGTTTAAGCACGGTGCATCAGGCGAAGGGACAAGAGTTTAAAGTAGTTTTTGTGATTTGGTTAGCGGACGGGGCTTTCCCGAATACACGCGCCATGGAAAATCCAGAAGGCGAGGAGGAAGAGCGGCGTTTATTTTATGTGGCTGTTACGCGAGCTAAGGATGAGTTGTATTTAGTTTATCCTCTTTTAAAATTGAGCGGCGGTTATGGGGAAGCTTTTCAACAGCGATCGCGCTTTCTCCAAGGGATTCCGGAACAATTGTATCAGAAATATGAGGTGGGTGAAGGGCTGGGAACAGTTTAAGTAAAATTCTCTCGTGGAGGGCACAGAGATTTTGAGGGTTTTTTTTTAATCTCCGCGATCCCTGTGGGCTCTGTGAGAGAAATCTTCTGTAATAGTGATTGGAATTTCCTTTTCACAAAGGGTATTGCGGTTTATCGTTGGGCAACGGAATCGGGCCGTAGCGCAGTTTGGTAGCGCGTCTGCCTTGGGAGCAGAAGGTCGCGAGTTCAAATCTCGCCGGCCCGACCACCCTTCGTTCCGCAGTTTGAACATTCAATACCATGAATTGGAAAAGACTGATTGCAACTGGCTTTGGCACAGGCTTTCTTCCGATTGGGCCCGGAAGCTGGGGAACCCTTCCAGGAATATTACTTTGCTGGGCAATGCAGCCGTTATCCCCTCTTTTCTACCTTTTTTTTATTTTCGCGCTAAGCGGATTTGGCATTTATCTCGCTACAGAGGCGGAAAAGGAATTTAGCAAAAAAGATCCTGGGGAAATTGTCGTTGATGAGATCATTGCTTTTCCGCTTACCATGTTCCTAATTCCATTAGGCCTTAAGACACTTGTTCTAGGCTTTTTTCTTAATCGTTTGATGGATACGATCAAGCTTTGGCCATGTCATTCCTTGCAAAAATTGCCTGGAGGATGGGGAATTGTATTAGATGATCTCGTAGCCGCCATTTACTCTTGCGCCCTCATGCATCTGGCGCTTTACCAGTGGCCGGGGATTTTTAAGTAGCGCTGTTTTTTTACCTCTCCCAACCTCTTCTTAGTAAGGATTGGAAAATCTACAAAAGTCCGCTTAAAGTCTCGGGTCAACAGGCTCACTTTCAAGAGCCAAAACACCAAATACACACTCGTGAACACGACGAAGAGGCTCTTTGCAAATAAAACGTTCAAGAGATTCGATTCCCAAAGCAAACTCTCTCAAAGCAAGAGA
>CAZNSF010000335.1:0-4201 GCA_964575565.1 uncultured Verrucomicrobiota bacterium
GAATACGACCCAACAAAAGTTTCTTACCAAGAACTTCTCAAGGTCTTTTGGGAAAACCACAACCCAACCACTCTCAATCGTCAAGGACCAGATATGGGCACGCAATATCGCTCAGCAATTTTCTTCCATACCCCTGAACAAAAACTCGAAGCAAATGCTTCCAAAGAAAAATTACAAAAGAGCGGTAAATATAAACAGCCCATTGTCACAGAAATCGTGCCTGCTACAGAATTTTATAAGGCGGAGGATTATCATCAACAATATCTCGAGAAACGCGGGCTTGCCACCTGTCATATCCACTGAAAGATTCTTGCGGCTTTAATAAATTCCGATTATCTTTTTACCGATGAAACAACCTTACCCAACGGATGAAATGTTTGATGACTTGCACGAAGGGGTTGAAGCCTTACGCTCCATTGCTGATAATAAATCCCATCCTCTTAGCGAAAGAGCTGTTCAATCGTTACAAAGACTTGAAAACGCCATGCCTATTGCTCGGGACCGTTTTCGTGCTTGGAAGGAACGCTTAACAACACAAGCAGTGAAAGCGGCAGAAAAAACAAACGAAGCAGCGCATGAACATCCCTGGATTTTTACACTAAGCGCCTTAGGGCTTGGCCTTTTGGCAGGATTAGTTTTAGCAGATTCCGAAGAGGATAAATAGGAGGCTTTTTGGCATCCTGGATAGAGTCTTTAATTTGTCAAATTCCAAAGGTAGAACTCCATGTTCACCTTGAGGGTGGCATTCAACCAGAAACACTTTTCGCCCTTGCCCAACGTAACCATATAACACTTCCAGTAAACACAGCTGAAGGCTTACGCCAATGGTATTGCTTTAAAGATTTTAAACAATTTATCCAAATTTACCTTACTATTTCGGACTGTATTCGTACACCGGACGATATCGAATTTATTGCGCGAGAGTTTTTACGTAAGCAAGCTGAGCAAAACATTCGTTATACCGAAGTTACTTATTCGGCCTCTACTCATCACCGCTTAAAAAAAATAAGTTTTCGGGATCAACTCCAGGCGCTTAATCGCGCTCGTGCTTGGGCAGAAAAGGAATTACATGTTAGTGCTGCGTGGATTATTGATATTGTTCGCAATAGCACTCCCGATGAAGGAATGATGGTTGCAGATTGGGCAATTTCTGGAATGGAAGACGGCGTTGTAGCACTAGGACTTGGAGGACCGGAAGCAGACAATCCACCAGAAAAATTTTCTAAAGCATTTAAGCGTGCGAGAGAAGCTGGTTTAGCTGCAGTACCGCACGCAGGCGAAACTGTGGGGCCCAAAAGCATTTGGGGAGCAATTAAAGAGTTACATGCTGTAAGGATTGGTCATGGAGTGCGTTGTCTTGAAGATCCAAAGCTTGTGGCAGAACTTCGTAAACGCCAAATACCACTTGAGGTATGTTCAACTAGCAATGTTTGTCTCGGAGTGGTCAAAAGTTTTTCTCAAGTTCACTTTCCATATCTTCTTAAGGAAGGTCTATATGTAACAGTCAATTCCGATGATCCTGGAATATTTGGGAGTACGCTCACCGAAGAATATCTTGCTCTTGCAAAAACTTTTGAACTCGAAGCTGAACAACTTGTAAAATTAGTGTTAAATTCTGTGCATGCAGCACTTTTATCCGTAGCTGCTAAAAAAGAACTGGAAGCCGTGTATCGACACGAAATCAAAAGACTGTTATCAAAAGACGATGTTTTAGCCACAAAAAGGCACAAGAAACAGAAGGCAAATAAGTGAGTGGGTGAAATATTTTAAACTTACGTTCTTCTCCTCCTTAATAAGGAGGAGTTGGAGGAGGTTTTCCATTCAACATGGCTACCTCCCCCTACCTCTCCTTAGAAAGGAGGGGAGAAAATCCTCAAATATAGACTTTAAATATGCATTGGCTCGCCATCGAAACTTCATCTCAACAAGTTAGTATCGCGCTAGGAGATAACTCCATTTGTCTTCGCGAAGTTTCAAAAAAAGGAAATGCTTCCATACTGATAGAACCTCTTTTTGAGGAATTGAATGTAGATTTCGAAAAAATTCAGCGGTGTATCATTGGCAAAGGGCCAGGCTCTTATAATGGTTTACGTGTTGGCTATGCTTTTTTAAAAGGTCTATTATGCTTACAGACATTACCGATCATAGAAATCCCAACTCCTTTAATCTTAGCAGCGCAAGCTACTGAAAACGGTATCGTTTTAGTGCTTAACAACGCAAGACGAGAGGAAATTTATGGTGCTTTAGTTGAAGTGCAAGAGGGAATTCCTAAGCTCCAATGGGAAGCAGTATCTTCTGAAGAAGCGTTATTTAAAAAAGTACCAACCAATATCTGCACAATTGTTAGCTATGATTATACAGCAACCGATTTACTTTTTTTCAAAGAATTCCAATGGGTTTCACCCGCCGAAGTACCGAAGGTGCCACGGGCTTCAGCCCTCGGGGCTCCACTTTTTCCAATGGCATCTACAGCAGGCGTTCTAGATAGCAAATTAAAATTATCATCTAAAACTTGTTTATCTGAACTCGAGCCGCATTATGTTCGTGTTGCTGTTCCTTGATTTTTAAGCCACAATATTTCTTTACTAAAAATTTATTTTAAGATTTTATGAAGCAACGCAATTTTCACTAATGCACCATTCTCCATTACATCGTACATGGGTAGAAATTGATCTTTCGGCACTTGTATTCAATCTTCGACGCATTCGTTCGCTCTTTGATAAAGAAATCTCTGTGATCGGCGTTATCAAAGCCGACGCTTACGGGCATGGTTTACATGCAGTTGCACAAACTTTGGCTGCACATGGGGTTAAGACTTTGGGTGTAACAAATATTTTAGAGGCACAAACAGCCTCTTCTGCTGTGCCCAAAGCAGATGTTTTGATTTTCAGTCCATTACTGCAGGAGGAAATCTCTGAAACGATCCGCCACCCTCGTTGGATCCCTACCCTTTCGAATAACGAAGAACTCCACACTTTTGAAAGAGAGGCTATGCGGCGTAAACGCCGAGTTAGAGTCCATCTTAAACTCGATACAGGCATGGGACGCGTAGGCGGTTTACAACAAGAAATTCTTTCTATTTTACAACATATCCATGGGTCTAAGTGGTTAATTGCTACAGGACTTTATTCCCAGCTTGCTTCAGCGGATATGGATCGTGAGGAATCTATGCGGCAAATGAAAAAGCTACATGATTTTTGTCAATCAGCGCGCCGTCTCGGCGTTGCACTGCCTCCAGTCCATTTCCAAAATAGCGCTGGGATTGTACGCTTAAATCCGCATGGACTTATCAAGAGCGTACGTCCAGGTCTTTCCCTTTATGGCGTGCCTGTTCCGTTAAGCGCATGGCAGCGGCATTTTGGTCCCTCTCCTCTTCGACCTGTGTTAGCATGGAAAACACGTGTTGCGCTGATTCGTGATATGCCTCGGGGTACTGCCATTAGTTACGGCAATACCTTTCGAACTCGCCAGCCCACACGAATCGCCATTTTAGCAGCGGGTTATGCTGATGGTATTTATCGAAAACTTTCGAATCGCGGCGAAGTTTTAATCCATGGCAAACGCTGCCGTATTTTGGGGCGAGTAACCATGGATATGATTATTGTCGATGTTACCCACCTATCCCATATTCAATGGGGTGATACAGCTGTTCTGATTGGTAAAAGCGGTCAGGAAGAAATTACTGCTGCAGACTTTGCAAATTGGGCCGAAACAAACGCCAATGAAGTCCTTTGTAATATTGGTAAGCGCGTGCCACGAATTGTGGTGAATGGTTAAAACTACTTAGGTTCAAATTCCCGCTTGCACCTTCTAGCCC
Source organism: uncultured Verrucomicrobiota bacterium (assembly GCA_964575565.1). Classification (GTDB taxonomy): domain Bacteria; phylum Verrucomicrobiota; class Verrucomicrobiia; order JABWAM01; family JABWAM01; genus CAZNSF01. The sequence goes on from CAZNSF010000335.1 coordinate 3,818, forward strand.
ACTATTCATTTCTTCACCAAATAGTTCCCTAAAACTAGCAAATCCATTTCACTCGCTTTAAAAGTTCGATAAGCATTTTCTGGGGTGGTAACAATCGGTTCACCGCGTAAATTGAACGAAGTATTCATGATCACCGGCACACCCGTAGCTTGGCCAAAAGTTTTAATCAGTTTGTAGTAACGTGGGTTTGTATCTTGGGAAACAGTTTGTAAACGACCTGTTCCCATGTGGCTAACAGCGGGGATCTTCTCCTGCTTATCTTTTTTAACAGGCGCCACTAAAAGCATAAATTTAGCAGCTTCTTGCTCCGAAACTCCTGGCATATCGAAGTATTCCTCGGCTTTTTCTACTAAAATCGAAGGCGCAAAAGGCCGATAAGGCTCA
>CAZNSF010000336.1:0-5117 GCA_964575565.1 uncultured Verrucomicrobiota bacterium
ACAATCTGTTGATCAAAATTGAATAAATATTCTAGTCCAAAAGCTCCGCCATAAGTCCCCTGCCCTGTATCATCCATCTTCGGAAAACCCGTTAGGCCGTCTGTTTCGAATAGAATACCTGTATTTAATAAAATACCACCTGCTCCACCATCGCGCGCTAGAGATTGAGGCCGTCCAAAACCACCAAAAAGGTTTACATAGGGAACAAACGTCGAAGGTTCGGAAGTAATAAACGAATTCTCTAGGAGAATAATAAAACCATCCGCTGTTTTTGGTTGGTTAAGGTTACGTTCTTGACCAAAGTTCCATATACCACGAATCGTATTCGATAAAACATCCGAGTAACGTGTCGTATAGGCGATGGTCATATTGTGATAATCCAAATCATTCCGGTTAAAATTAGCAGATGTAAAACCATAGCCGGCTTCCCAATACCCTTCAAGAGCCTCAACAAATGTAGTCACACCAAATATTTTGGCTGTGTTTTCAGCAAGCTTACCATTTGCATCTTTTACTGCAGCAGTGCTTACTTCGTCTACTCCAGCAAAAAAGGTAATGTCCATGTTGCTGATATCAAGCTGGGGGCTATTACGTGCAGGGATAGTAAAGGCAACACCATCAAAAGCATCTTGCAGCCAAACACCATTTTGAAAGAGCAATGGAATGCGACCTCCTGCAAATGGCAAATCTAGCTTGTTATTTTTATTGGTAAAACCAGCTAACATTCGCCCGAGATCGCCTTCGAAAAACAAGGCTTCTGGATCGAGATCGATATTAATTTCAGAATCATGGTTGGAACCGCTAAAATCAACTCGAGTGAATTCGTTATTACGATCCAATGGTCGCAGAAAAGCGTGGAGCCGTTCTGTCGAAGTAAACTTCAGATCAACATCCAAATTTAATCGTGTTGCTAAAGTGCCTTGTTCGAGCGCGCCGTTATCATTGTAAGCCACTGCTGTCCGCCAATCACCATACGTATAAAAACTTGGGAACATTAAATTTTTGTCGCCTAAATAAGTGGGTGCTGGCTGAAAAGGCCCACCCACATAAAGCTCTCGTCCCAACTCGATTAAAGGCCGTGCAGTTGGATTTGCATATTTGCCTCCATAAATAAGGATCTGTTTTTCTGGATCATAGACCTCACTTGTGTATTTAGGATCGCTTTTAAAAACACTTGAATCGTAAGGGACAATTTTTGTATTGGATGGAATCTCCGGCACTGGAGCAGGAGAATCATTTGCAGCTTTTGTGTTATTATCTTGAGAACCCCCATCTTCTTTTACGGGATTTTGCTTTTTCGGATCTTTATCCGTCGGAGCAGCATCCTTTGCATCCGTTGCAGTTTGGCCAAGTAGCACTGCAAAAAAGATCCATGGCCGATAAATTGCACTAGAATTATTTACCACATGAGATGCTGGTTCGGTAGAGGTCCTTTCTGTAACATTATTATTAGGCAAAAATGCAAACCCGATAGAAATGCCAGCAATCAAGCATACTCCACTAATCCAAAAAAATAATTTCGAAAAAGAATTCTTCATTTGACCTCAAATTCTACAGTGTAAGCGTGCAGATCTAGCATCCATTCGTTCATGGCTTGCTCCATCTCTCGCGTGGCGCCAATAAATTTCATAAAATAAATTGGCTCGGCCCTACTACGTAATCGCACGGCTAATTTATATTTTCCTGGTTTATCCATCACAGAAGCAGAGGCTGAATATTTCGCAAGACGACTTCCTAAGGGTGAAAGACTACGGCCTTCCATTCGAATAAATGGCGGATGATTCATTACTGTAATGGGTTGACCTGCTGGGCGAATAAATGGGATTTGGTCAATATCCAGGTTTACGGGCAGATACATCTCGCGATCTGTTCCTTTTACATTGGTAGTTAAAAATTTCGTTTGGAGATTAAAAAGCTGATCATCGTGTTCAATTTTATTTTGAGCTACGTCCAGCGAATGCAAGTCAGCCATATCCCCATTGCTATCCAAATAGCCGGACTCCCAGACTGTTTTTCCATCTGGATTAATCAACGCCACATTTAACCAAAGTTCCGGTTGTGCCCCCAAGGAACCTGATGGCAAATTATGACCAGGATTGGTGTTGGTTACTTTATAATTAAACTTTAAAGTTTTACCAACAGTTGGAGTGGTTGTAAAATTTGGCCCATCAATACGCGATCCATTCTCCATTACTTTACGGCGCAATTCTTTCTTTTCTTCGATCTTCGTAATATTATCTTCAATAATCCTCCGAGCTTCCTCGCGATCGACAGAGTTTTCCCATTCTTTCGGGAAAGTTATAGGGGGTTGTGCTTTTTCAACTTTCTCTTCAAACTCTGACTTACCCCATCCTGCTCGGTAATCGAATTTAAGCCATGCCTGGATCGGAAATTGTTCGCTTTCTACGTTATGAGGGAAAATTCCGGGATGCGCGATCGGATAGCCTGGGCCTGCAAAGGCATGGTTCGAATGTTTACGTTCAGGATTAATAGGCGTCCCGCTAATTATTGCTGCAGGGCCAATTTCCTTCCCAGCATTTACACCTGGAGTTTTACCCATGTGGCAATCCTGGCAACTCACACCATTTTTAGCAGCTGGAGAAGCTCGATATTGATCCCAAACCACTTCGAGTTTAATTCCAGGATAAACAGCTACTTGATGGCAAGAAACACAAAACTCGGACTTTGTAATTTGTTCAAACTTAAATACACTGGTATGGATTTCTTTACCGGGTCCTTCTGAAGAAGTTTTTACTTTATAAAAATCTTTGTCCTTTAATACTTTTTCGAGCCCTTCCCCAGTGCTACTACCTGCCATGGGCTGATGAATATCTCCTGGTATAATACGCCGTTCAGCATTTACCTGATTATATTCCTCATTAATCCGGTGGCACGAAATACAAGTGACTCCTTCGCGCGACACTTTATTCCGTTCCCAGAGAGGCATTTCGCGCGGCTCATTCAACACGGTGCCAACCCCTGCATGGCAACGAACGCAAAAAGTTCCAACCGTGCCTTGCGCAAGGTCATTAATTTTTTGATCGAATTTATGGAATACTGGAGAAATAGAAGCATACGCATGGGAAGAGGATCTCCATTCATTGTAAATCTGCTCATGACATTCCTTGCATTGAGAGGCACTGGGGTAAGGTGTTTCTTTTAAGATTGTGGCGTGAGGATCTTCTTGTTTTGGAGTTTCAGAAGTTTTTTTCTCTTCCTCTTGTGCCTGACCAGCATAGACTATCGATGAGAAAGCAAAAACGATAACTCCTGATACAAACCAACTTCGTGCTGCTACCATAAATGATAACAAGGAAGAGGCTCTTGATTTATCCATAATGGTGTTAAAATAAGTTTAAATAAGAATAAGGCTATTACTGCATTAGTTGAGAAAGAGCGTCCTTGTCAACCATGTATTTAAGTTTTTAAGCGCTTCTTCTATTGACACACATATCAGTTATCGTTACGGATAAATGCTTCTAAGGAGAGAAAGAAATGGTAGAAGCTAGTTCTGTTCTTGAACAAAATGGTTTAGGAGTTACCCAACGGCGTGATACATGGTGGCTTGCACCTTTGCTCACGTTTTTGGGGCTTACTGGATTTGGTATCTACTCCGCATGGGCTGCATTGCAAGGTAATCACTACGAATCTGGTCCCTATTTATCCCCCTTCTATTCGCCAAATGTTAAAGAAATATTTGGGTGGAACCCGCCTTTTTCATTCGCTTTTCTATTCCTCTGGATCCCATTAGGATTTCGGGCCACCTGCTATTATTATCGCAAGGCATATTATCGATCTATTTTTATAGATCCGCCAGCATGCGCTGTGGGTGAGCCGAAATCTCGAACTTACAAAGGCGAAGCCTCATTTCCTTTTATCTTACAAAATATTCATCGTTACTTTTTTTACCTGGCAACAATTGTTTTAGCGTTTCTATGGTACGATGTGCTTAAAGCTTTCTTCTTTAAAAATTTAGTTACTGGACAAACTGAATTTGGTGTAGGAGTTGGAACTCTTGTGCTCCTTGTAAATGTCGTTGCTTTATCTGGATTTAGTTTTGGTTGTAATTCGTTGCGACATCTCATTGGCGGCAAATTAGATTGTTTTTCTTGTTCGGCATCAACACGTATACGCTACAAGTTATGGGGTGGCGTTTCTGTTCTTAATCTTAAACATATGGAATGGGCTTGGATTAGCCTTTTTACAGTAGGATTTGCTGATCTTTATGTAAGACTGTGTTCCATGAAAATTTGGTTTGACCATAGACTTTTCTAAAATGTCTCCTCAAGAAAAATACGAAACGCATGAACATGATGTTATTGTTATTGGCGCCGGTGGCGCCGGGTTGCGCGCGGCCATAGAAAGTTCAAGCTTAGGCACAAAAACGGCTTTAGTTTGTAAATCGCTACTCGGGAAAGCGCATACGGTAATGGCTGAAGGCGGTATTGCCGCTGCATTAGCTAATGTGGACCATCAGGATTCCTGGCAAACCCATTTTCAGGACACTATTTTTGGAGGCAAGTATCTAAATAACTGGCGCATGGCTGAACTTCATGCCAAAGAAGCGCCCGAACGTGTCCGCGAACTAGAACGTTGGGGAGCTGTATTTGATCGTACACCGGATGGCAAGATTTTACAGCGCGCTTTTGGCGGCCATACTTACAAACGCCTCGCCCACGTTGGCGATCGTACTGGATTGGAACTCATTCGTACTCTCCAAGATAAAGGTGTCCATCAAGGAATCGATGTATTTATGGAATGCACCATTATAAGCCTACTTAAGGATGGCGATCGTATTTGTGGTGCTTTTGGATATTGGCGAGAGACGGGACGGTTTGTGATATTTAAAACTAAAGCGATTATATTAGCCACAGGTGGTATTGGCAAATGCTATAAAATTACCTCGAACTCATGGGAATATACTGGTGATGGTCATGCGTTAGGTTATGAGGCAGGCGCGGAATTGGTTGATATGGAATTTTTACAATTTCACCCAACAGGAATGGTATGGCCACCTGGAGTGATGGGTTTACTTGTTACAGAGGCGGTTCGCGGCGAAGGCGGACTCTTAAAAAATTCTAAGAGTGAACGTTTCATGGAAAAATATGATCCGAAAC
>CAZNSF010000337.1:0-7733 GCA_964575565.1 uncultured Verrucomicrobiota bacterium
TACTGGAATACTGAATCGACAGGAGGTTATTCAAATTCTTGGGGTTGCTAAACCAACGGCTAAGTTTCGTGAAAAATGGCAGTACAGTAACGTAATGTACAGCGCCGTGAGCGAAGTTATGGCGAAAGCGCAAAATTCAACATGGGAAGAGATGGTTGCTGATCGCATCTTTAAACCTCTTGGGATGAAGGCCGCTAAACTGACAATCGAAGATATGCAAAGGTCGCCCGATTATTCGCTTGGCTATGAATATGACTCCGCAACCGGCGAGCTCCATCGAGCATCCATGCGTAATCTTACCAATGTTGCTGCCGCAGGCGCTATTAATTCGAATGCGCGCGATATGGCCCAATGGCTTCGATTAATGCTAGGTGGCGGTGTATTTGAAGGGAAAAGATTTGTTTCCGAGAAAAGCTTCCAGGAACTTACCTCGCCACAAATGAAAATGTCGGAATATCACAGTTATGGATTCGGTTGGATTCTGGAAGAGTGGAATGGCCATCGAGTTGTTTGGCATCGAGGTAGTATTGATGGGTTTCGATCTATTATAGCCACGATGCCCGATCAAAAATTAGGTTTTACAGTTCTTACCAATACAAAATTGCTTTCCGAAGGTCTTATTAAAGAGATCATTTGGTCAAATTTAGTTGATCACATACAACAACCACAAAATACAGCCCCTCTCGCCCATGGAGCTAAAGTAGCAATATCAGAGGACAAAACTTATTCGCCCGATGAATTATTAGGTTTCTATGAAGATAAAAAACATAGCGTCTCGGCCGAAGTAGCTCTCAAAAATGGTAAGATCGTATTAGTAATGCCCGGCAGGCCTTTCTACTTATTGGTTAAGAGAGAAAAAGATGTTTTTTCGATTACAGATATTCAAGGTTCAGGAAGTGTATATATCCGGCGAAATGCCGCTGACAAAGTATCGAGCTTATCTATTAAACAAATCCAAGGTGATCTTGAGTTAGAAAAGTGTCCAGAATTTATTTCCTCTATCTCCAGCGAAAAACTGATGGCAAAAACGATTCAAGCCGCTGGCGGCGAGACCAATCTACGTAAACATCAATCTATGCTTACCAAAGTTACTACGGATTATGTGCATCAAGGGGTAACTGCAGAAGGCTTTATTCGTCGAAGAGCGCCTCTCTTCTTATCCACAGACTTTACCTTGATCGGGCTTGGCAAGGAAATGGGTAGAGTTCATGAATATTGCAATGGCACTACTGCTGGTAAAGAAACGAACTTTTCATCACCCGAAACAAAAACTGGCAAACAACTCGATGATGAGAAAATTGCCGCTGACTTTTACCAGCTCCTTAATTGGAAAACTTTATTTAAAATAGTAACTATTCGAAGGATATCGAAGATTGGCGACGAAGAAGTTTATGGGGTATTTAAAACTCCGGAGAAAGGGAACCGTATTGTAGATTATATCTCTATAAAATCTTTTTTAGTTCTTAAGCGAGATCTCTATAAATCTGGCGAAACAGATGAGACAGCTTTTTCGGTTACCGAAACTTATAGCGATTATCGAATGGTAGATGGTGTGATGGTTCCATTTAAAGTCGTCCGGAATGCGGAGGGAATAGGCGATGTGATTCTGTATATCAAAGAAGTGATGTTTGATGTGGATATTCCTGATTCCGAATTTGCCGTTAAAATAAAGAGTTAGCCTGGATTTTTCATCAACTGTGAAAAATCCACATGGAGTGCCATTTAGTGCTTAGCTGATATCATAGTATTCAAAGCCATCCAAGGGCCGAAGCAATGGGTTTTGCGAATCGCTTGGGTCACAAAATGTTTAGCGCGACGGATGGAAATAGGGAGTGAATATCCAAGAGCTAAATTTGCCGCGATGGCTGCCGAGTAAGTACAGCCGGTGCCATGGGTTTTGATTCCGCGAATCCGTGGGGATCTTAGCCAAAACCCATTTTCCCCATCCCAAAAGAAGTCCTTGGCCCAACGACGATCTTTAAGATGCCCGCCCTTCAATAATACAGCGCACTCAAAATCGCACGCAATTTTTCGGGCAGCCTTTTCCATTTGGATTTGGGTTTTGATTTTTATTGCGGAAAGAATTTCTGCTTCGGGTAGGTTAGGTGTTACAAGGTCTGCATGGTCACCAATCAATTTTTTAAGGGTGCGAATGGCATCGATTTCAAGCAACCGCTTGCCGCTAGTGGCAACCATCACGGGATCGACGATGAGAGCCGCGAGCCGCGAGCTGCGAGCTGCGAGCTGCAAACTTATTGTTTGAATAATCGCTTTCGAATATAGCATACCCGTTTTAATCACAACCGGTGGCATATCTTTAAGACAACAATCGAGTTGTTGGTTAACAATCTTAGAAGGGATTGGATGGATTGAGACAACCTTGCCAGGATTTTCAGCTACGACACAAGTGACCACTGCCATTCCATAGACGCGATGGGCTGTAAAGGTCTTAAGATCGGCTTCGATTCCAGCGCCTCCGCTGCAATCTGAACCAGCAATGGTAAGAACTATAGGTTTTCCCGTTGTAGGGATACAACGGGCTACCATATCCTGGTGGGCGGTAAATTGGGGTTGAGTGGGCATTTTTCTATTAAAAAAATATCTTGATAGCATGAAAAAAGGCTTGCATCGGCTTTCTCGCACAATTATACGTGACCGCCTATGTTTTTGACACGCTTTATATCATCTAAATTGCTACTACTAGGGCGGCTTATTTTTTTAGCATTATTCTTAGCACCATCACTAGCATTTGCTGGCGAAGCTGATATACAGCTTCCGAGTATAGAGAAGGTTGCTTTTAATCTATTTGGTTTTCCAATTTCTGGGAACGCCATTTTATCCTTTGGCATGATTGTTTGTTTATTTGGAATGGCTTTTGGATGGTGGATCTACAATCAAATTAAAGCTCTGCCAGCCCATCAAAGTATGTTGGATGTGTCGAAGCTTATCTACAGCACGTGCCGAACTTATCTCATCCAACAAGGCAAATTGCTTATTATCTTAGAGCTCATTATTGGCGGTGCCATGGCTTATTACTTTGGTTATTTAAAACATGAAAATGTCGGCACGGTAGCTCTTATTTTGATGTGGTCGGTGGTCGGTATTTTGGGATCTTACTCGGTAGCTTGGTTCGGAATGCGGATTAATAATGTGGCCAATAGCCGAATGGCTTTTGCGGCTTTGCGCGGACGTCCACTGGATCTCTCTGAAATTCCTACCCGTTCGGGAATGAGTATTGGTGTGCTTTTAGTCAGTGTAGAACTGATTGTGATGATCGCGGTACTCAAATTTGTAGACCCTGCCAGTGCGGGTTATTGCTTCATTGGTTTTGCGATTGGGGAATCGCTCGGTGCCAGTGTGCTTCGTATTTGCGGAGGTATCTTTACCAAAATTGCAGATATCGGCAGCGATATGATGAAGATCGTCTTTAAAATTAAAGAAGACGATGCGCGGAACCCAGGCGTGATTGCCGATTGTACGGGGGATAATGCCGGCGATAGCGTAGGTCCTACCGCGGATGGTTTTGAGACCTATGGAGTAACTGGTGTAGCCTTAATTACCTTTATTTGTTTGGCGGTAGGCGATGAGTGGAAGGGATCTCTGATTGTCTGGATTTTTGCGATGCGTATTGTGATGGTGCTAACCTCAATTCTTTCATGGAAAATAAACGCAATCGCTACTCGATCAGCGGTAGGCCATAAGGAGAAGTTTAATTTTGAACATCCCCTCACCAGTTTAATTTGGATTACTTCGCTTCTTAGTATCGCGGTTACTTTTGTTTTAAGTTACCAGATGCTCCACGCTGACTTTGGCAGTTTATGGTGGAAGCTCGGGGTAATTATTAGCTGCGGAACTTTAGCCGCAGCCGTTATCCCAGAGCTGACACGAGCCTTTACGAGTATGAAAAGCGCGCATTGCCGAGAGATTGTCAATGCCACGCGCGAAGGAGGAACTGGGCTTACTATTTTATCGGGATTGATTGCCGGTAATTTTTCGTGTTTCTGGAAAGGGATTACCATTGTGGCCTTGATGTTTATTGCTTATATGACAAGCCTTACCGATTTGGCTGGTTACATGCACTATCCGGCTATTTTTGCTTTCGGATTAGTCGCTTTTGGAATGTTAGGAATGGGACCCGTAACCATTGCGGTGGATAGCTATGGGCCGGTAACGGATAATGCGCAATCCATCTTCGAACTTTCGACCCTGGAACAAACTCCGGGTGCGGCAAAACAAATTGAGAAAGATTTTGGATTTAAACCAGATTTCCATAAGGCCAAGCTTTTCCTCGAAGATAACGATGGCGCTGGAAATACCTTTAAAGCTACCGCCAAACCCATGCTCATTGGCACAGCAGTTGTTGGGGCAACGACAATGGTATTTTCTTTAATCCTTTTATTAAAACAACATTTTGGTTGGAAGAATTTTGAAGCTCTTAGTATTGTTGATGCACGAGTTCTATTAGGGCTAATTACGGGCGGTTCGGTCGTTTACTGGTTTTGCGGCGCTTCAATGCAAGCGGTGACGACAGGGGCTTATCGGGCGGTAGATTATATTAAGAAAAATATTAGGCTCGATGGCGTCCATAAAGCTTCAGATAAAGATACCAACGAAGTGGTGCGCATTTGCACGCGTTATGCTCAAGCCGGTATGATCAATATTTTTGTGGTAGTCTTTTCGTTAACCCTTGCCTTTGCCTGTTTTAACGAAATCTTTTTTATAGCTTACTTAATCTCGATTGCTATTTTTGGTTTGTATAGTGCCATTTATATGGCCAATGCCGGAGGTTGCTGGGATAATGCCAAGAAAGTGGTAGAAGTTGAATTGCGTGAGAAAGGTACCGATCTCCATGCTTCTACGGTGATTGGCGATCTCGTGGGCGATCCATTCAAAGATACTTCTTCGGTAGCGCTCAATCCTATTATCAAGTTTACTACGCTTTTTGGGTTATTGGCTGTGGAAATCGCTATCAACACTCCTGATAGTACTCGTTGGATATTAGGAATTATCTTTTTCGCAATCGGATTAGCTTTTGTCTATCGATCTTTCCACGGCATGCGAATTCCGGCGAAAGAAGGGCATGCGACAAGTGATGAACAAGTAACCATCACTAAAAAAGACGGCAACCTGGTGACTACCGCTGAAGGGTGATAGGCCGCGGCTAAAAAGGGTAGCGAGATGATTTCAATTGAATGCCTAAGTCTTTATCGCCATATTTTAATCGGTTCCTGAAAATATGAAAACCACGCTTTATCTCATTGCTTTTACTTGTATTGCAAATCTTGCTAGTGCAGAGCAAAAAATATTTTCTTTAACTGAAACACATCGTGGTGAATACGAAAATGGTGTCTATATAACAGGAAGGCCAGAATTTATTTTTCGATTTCATTTCAATCCAGAAGACGGTAAAGCCATTCTAACTGATGTTACAAAGTTAAAAACAAATGAGATTGTTGCAATGGGTTCTGAATTTGTACTTACTGCTTCTGATTCTTTGCCGATGCTTGCATCTCCAGAAAGAATGAAAGAACCTCTCATTATTCTTGTTGGTAAGAGTGGAAGTGCAATCACCGAGGTTTTTATGATTGGCATATCGTATTTCGAGTACGTGAAAGTGAGTTCTGGCAAAATGTATTTGGCTAGTGGTAAAACTCAGGAATCCATCTCTGGAAAACAAAATATCAAAAAGATTTTCCAAAATGGGACCGACGACGCTACAGCAAAAGCCAAGGAGTTTTTCGAGCGTTATGTTGTGCTTGAAAAAGCGTTCGATCCGTCACAAGCAGATCTTTACTCTGATGAGGCCAAGATTCAGAACATACGCACCTATCCAGCGGGCCAGAAACGCAATCTGACAATGCCTGCCACAGAATACAAGAAACTGATTAGAAGTGCGATGCCCCTTGCGAAAGCGCGCGGCGATACCAGTACCTACTCTGACATTAAATATATTTTGGAAGGAGAACGTGTTCTGATTACCTGCAGCCGTTTCTCAGAACTAAAGAAGTATTCTAGTCCGCTGTCGCTGCTCGTCGGATCAGACAAAGACGGCAAATGGCTGATCTCCGAAGAAATTTCTGAATCGCAGCCATGAGGTCTAACTTGTTCTTTCTTGTTAATGAAATTTTAGAGAAAGAAGATAAGATACTGTTTTGCGCTCTTATATAAGTCTTAAATTTGGGTTGAAAGTTATAGCTCAAAATTTGTAGCTTTACGGGATGAAAGTTTTGTTATTGGGCGCTACTGGTTTTGTAGGAGCAAAGAAGTTATGCTTTCGCGTTAGAGGAGCTTGCGCGTAATTGATTAAGACGCAAAAGAATTAGCTTGCGACGGCGGATAGATGCTGTCTGTGCAATTTGTCGCGCTTTACTCCAAGAAAAACTGCGAGGCAACGTTATTTCCGGAAGTGTATGAAATAAATGGGAACGCGCCGGCGATAAATAAAGTAAATCACATAGGGCTTTTTCTGGAATAGCGATCAAAGCATTTGTAACAGAATCGGCAAGATAGGAATGAAAAAAAGAGGGCGTCACTCGATGAAAGGAAAAACGACCTTGTGGGGTGTTTACCACACGCGTTCGCCCCAACGTAATGAGATAAGTCACGTGAGAAATTTGCTCAATCATCCCATAATGATAAAGGGCGGATTGCAAAGATACATAGCAAGGATAACCGTTACTAAGAATAGTGGCGGCAATAAATGGTTTCAGCGGTTCATCTGCAAAAGCCCATGCTCCCCGATACAATCGAATAATGACTCCTTTCTGAGCCAAACGAGAGAGGGTCATCGAAGCAGCAGGCAGGCTCAACTGCAAGATACCCGCTGCTTCGTGGGTGCTCCACCGAATAGCGCCCGTTCGTTTTAATCGCTGTAATGCCTCTAGTAAGTTCATGATTTTTTCTCCATTTCTCGTTCCAATCTCTGAATAATTTTTGCATGCAATTCCTCCCAAATTTTCGATTGACGATAATGATCTTGATAAGAAGGCTCGAGATACGCCACAACCTGTCCAATAAAATCTTTAAAAGAGATTTGTTTTGCTTTTACTATAGCCTCTTCAATCCTATCAAAAACTGTATCATCTTTTTTCAGAGAAAGGACATAGGGATCAAGGAGGTAGAGATCAAAAAGATCACGCGCCTGTGTTTCGGAACGGCCAGCCAACGCTCGAATTTTTTGACAAAAAGCGGCTTCTGCTGTGTAGTGAGGAACTAAAATTGGAGGCAAACGATGCGATGCCAATATTTCAGGCCGAACCAGTTCGGTTTTAATGCCGTCCTCTAAATTGCGTCGGGAAAATTCAATCTTGGTATGTAATGGCATGCCATTGGCGTTTAATCTAATTTTCCAACGTTGCGTTGCATCCGTTTGCTTTGGAGCAGAAATATGTTCTATTTGGAGCTGCCCGATGGTTAATGTTTGGGTTAGTTGCGGAGATTTCAGTATTTTTTGAATCTTATTTTGAAGAGTCTCCTTGGCAACTATTTTGATATCAAAATCAATATCTTCCGAATAACGGATACTCGGATAAAAAAACCGTAAATTGCAACCGCCTTTAAGCGCATAAAGATTTCCGGGCAATCGTTGCATCAACAATTGCAAAAAAAGAAGATGGAATCGTTCGATCTGAGTCAATACAAGGGAATTTTTCATAAGACATTTTATTAACTATATTGTTAATATAATGCAATATTAAAAGATTACAAAGATTATCGGTAGCGTCCACGTTCCA
>CAZNSF010000338.1:0-3978 GCA_964575565.1 uncultured Verrucomicrobiota bacterium
GAGCTCAAGAACTCATCCCTCAAGCTGAAAGTTTTATAAAAAATCATGTAAAAGAATATCCACAAATCGTGAATTGTTGGATGAAGGATATGCTCTATTTTCCGGCCGAAGACCAATTAACTATACTTCAAGGCCTTTTGAATGACGAAACTGCACGCAATGAGGTAACCGAAGCAGGTAATTACTTATCAAGATTAGAACTTAAGAATGATGGCTTACGCCAAATTTGTTTAAAAATTTTTACGGAAGAAATGAATAATGAGCAAAAGGAAAAATGGATTGGAGGGCTTCTTGGAGGCTATGGTAGTTTATATACGGACGGGTTACCCTCTATACATTCTCCATCTTCAATGATTGATTTAAATCCTTCGCCTGCTGTCAAAAAAGAACGCATCGAAGGAAGTACTTTCATGCTAAATGATCTAGAGCCTTATTTAAGCACCAACCGATTAAAAGAAGCGCTCGCGAAAAAACGTAAAAGTCTTCAAGAGGAATTGGAAATAATAACGAGTAGTAATAAGTAACGAGCGATTAGAAAGATAGTTGCCGTTAACCTCTCCCGTCCTCTCCCTACCAAGGAGAGGAGAAAGGTGGGCATATGATGAGATTTCGTAATAGTGGACTGAAGAAGTTTGAGGATTTCCATCTAAAGCAGAGCTTTTCCACTAAGATCGAATCGGAGTTTCATCATGCATAATATAATTTAAATATACCTCCTATACCTCCTCGGCAAGAAGCTGTCGTAGAAGAATCTAGGTAAAACGCCTTCCATCACCACACAAGAAAACCGCTTGCATGATAATCGCGGATACCAGCTTCAAGAGAAAATTTTGGCTGATAACCTAATGCTTTCTTTGAAAGAGTAAGATCGGCTTCTGTATGAGGTTGATAAAAGGTATAAGGATTGTCGAAATATTCCGTTTGAATATTTATACCTAATTGAGCGCGAAGAGTTGTAATCACATCATTAAATGATCGTGGCTGACCGCTGCCAACATTATAAACTCCGCTCTTGGCATTTAAAGCCAGTAAGGTTGCTTGGACAGCATCCTTTACATACACAAAATCTCGTTTTTGCTCTCCGTGCTTGAATACGCGTGGCCGCTTGCCGTCGTGCATTTGTTGGGCTAATTGATAAATCATACTCGCGGCAGCTTTTTTGTGTGCTTCGCGCGGACCAAACACATTGAAATATCTTACCCCCACAATCCTCCAACCTATAGAAAAACGATTAGTGTATTCTCGAGCAAGATTATCAAGGATCACTTTCGAAAATGCGTAGACATTAGCAGGCTTAGGTGCTTGATCTTCGCGATTGATAGTATCGCTACTAATTCCATACGTAGCAGCTGAAGAAGCATAAACTACCGGTGTTTTGGTCGGTCTTGCAAATTCCAGAATTCGACGAAATCCTTCTACGTTATCATGGATTTGCAGTTGTTCATCATGTTCAGTCGTATCTGTAATACTTGCCTCATGAAAAATAGCATCGAACTTTTCTTTTCCAAAGTGGGCTTTGAGATCCAAACGAGAAATATCCTCCGCAACAACATCTCCGCGAAAACCAATAAGGTTCTTGAAATTTCCAGATCGAAAATCATCGACCACTGCAATCCATGCTTTCGGATACTGTTCTTGGAGAGTAAGAACAAGGTTTGATCCAATGAAGCCTGCCCCACCCGTCACAAGAATCTTTTTTAATCCAGCGTTCTTTTTCATGGTCGAAACCTCTATCGAAGCCTTTTTTTATAGAGAAAGTCAATCCTTCGGCTGGTCTTTCATTTGGAATTTGGCATTCTCTTTAGAATTTGGAATAGTTATCGAATGCATCCTCTTCTTTTACTTTGGGATATTGATGGCACTCTTATTTCTTCCAAGGGCGCTGGCGAAGAAGCTTTGCGCCAAGCGCTTTTAAATAACTTTGGTGTGATCGATGATTTAGGAGATATCGAAATTTCTGGAAGGACAGATACTGCTATCATAATCGATATCTGCCGTAAACATCAAGGCCATGGGCTTGGACCTTCCGAAATGCTCGAAGCATACCTAGAGCATCTTCCACTGCTTCTTGCAAAAAAGAATGGTGAAGTTTGCCCTGGTGTCCGTGAAATCCTTGATTGGTCTCACCAGCATCCAGAAGTTCATAACGCACTTTTAACCGGAAATGTAAGAAGGGGCGCTTACCTTAAGTTGAAATATTATCGACTCGATGATTTTTTTGAATTCGGCGCTTTTGGCGATGATTCACCTGATCGAAATAAGCTTGGGCCTATTGTCCTTGAACGCGCACGGACACAACTAAAAAAAGATTTTCAAATTCATTCCACTTGGGTGATTGGCGATACACCGCGCGATATCGCTTGTGCCCGCGCACTTGGATGCAAAGTGCTTGCGGTAGCCACTGGGAGATTTTCTGTAGAAAACCTTACTCTTCACCGTCCAGATATGGTCGTTACAGACCTTTCTGAATATCAAACGCTGATCAATCAATTAGAGGATTGCTAGAAAAATCCTATAAGTAAGGCAATTATTTTTTGACCTGGTGGATAAATAACTCTTTTAGCATTGTATAAAGAATTGCTGATCCATTATACCAAATGCGTAATTTGCGGACGCCGCCAATCCGCTTAGGTTCATCGCCAGGAATCTCAACAATCTTTAGCCTATGCTTTAAGGATCGAATCATCAGCTGTTGTTCAAGTACTGGAAAATTCTTTTTTTCAATGGCTAAAGTTTCCACTAACTCTTTCTTAAAAGCGCGGTACATTACGTTTACATCGGTATAATGGCCTCCGTATAGAAAGTTGAGCAATCGAGTAAAGAACCAATTACCAAACGCTGTTACAAAATCATCGTCATCACTTTTAGCGCCATCAAGATAACGCGAGGCAATGACCAGATCGTAACCTTCATATATTTTCTTGACCATAGCTGGGATTAATTCTGGGATTGAGTTGTTATCAGGGCTAAAAGCAATAATTACATCTCCACTTGCTGCAGCAAAACATTCCCAATAGGCATCTTCAAGCCCTTTACCTTTTTGGCGGATCACACGATATCCTTGCCCTTCCAAATACTCCCGGCTGCCATCTATTGAGCCGCCATCCACAAAAAGAATTTCATCTACCCATTCTTTGTGAATTCGAGGTAAAATTATTTTTAGACCCTCAATTTCATTTAATATGGGAATGAAGAGGGTTATTTTCATTTTTAAGAGCGAAATTAGCTTAGAATAATTTTATGGTATATCGTTGTAATCCGCTAGATGACGGCGGCGATCGACGAAGCGACCCACTTCGAGATTAGCAAGTTTTGGGTTTACTTGAACCCGCTGGGATAATGCTATGGCATCATCGTACGCGCGCGATGCCAAAAGAGAGGCCTCTTGAGATACTAAAGTTTTAATGCGATGGGCTTCTTCATCACGCGCCCATGTTCCTAAAGCCAATTCTAGCGCAAAATCGTAGTAACCAAGAAGCATGGCACAGACAAAAAGCACATGGGTACCACGTTCTGAAAGTGACGTGGGTGATTTTTCTCCCAACAAAGGATCTTTAAAAAAAATCGCGTCCGCGAAAAACGCACGCTCACGACCTGTGGAGTTTTGTTTATCGAGAAGCTTTCGTGATCGGAAGTGGATATCGAATCCATAAAAAGAAAACCCTCGTTTGCGTAAAAAGAGTTCGATTTCTGAAAATAATTTTTGTCCGCGATACATTTCGAAAAACTCTACTTCCACACAAATAGCAACGGTGCGTTCGTGCAAAACTCGCTCGGCCCCTTCGAGAACTTCAAATGCAGTCCCTTGACAATCGATCTTTAAAAATTCTCCCCAATGATCATCGATCTTGTATGGGCCAAAAAGCAATTTATCCAAGCTTGAGGTGCGTACCGTGGTGGTGGAAACATGGTTAAACCCTACCATTTTGTAGCGATCAATAAATTTGCTATTTGGCATACGCAATGAATTATTAACTG
>CAZNSF010000339.1:0-3920 GCA_964575565.1 uncultured Verrucomicrobiota bacterium
CCCACGATCCATCTGCCATTTTCTTAAGGGAAACTGAGAATAATTTATGGGTCAAAAAACATCTTCAGGCAGGTCAACGATGCGAGCCATTCCGAGTGACCAGCGAATTTTCGTATCGTTCACAATATTGTGCAGCCGATGGCCTAGTATTAGCAGGGGATGCTTTTGGATTCCTCGATCCAGTTTTTTCTTCCGGTCTTTTTTTAGCTCTTATGAGCGGTGAGATGGCTGGCCATGCCGTAGATGCAGCCCTTCGGAAGGGAAATGTTACTGCCGGTCAATTTATTAATTACGGAAAGACGTTTCGCCAAGGAATCGAAGCCATGCGAAAGTTAGTTTATGCGTTTTACGATCATGAATTTAGTTTCCGCAAATTTGTTGATAAATACCCAAATCTCAAAGGGGATATAACCGATTGTCTCATCGGCAATCTTCTTCGGGATTTTAAACCGTTATTTAAAAGGGTTGCTGAATTCGCTGAACTCCCTAAGTCGCTTCCACATGGTAAGCCGCTAAAAAAGGTTCGATGAAAATTATCCAACTTACACCGGGCACAGGTAATTTCCATTGCGGTACGTGCCTTCGTGACCATGCCCTCGCAACAGAGCTTCGAAAACTTGGGCACGAGGTGTTAATGGTTCCACTTTACCTGCCATTGGTAACCGATGAAGAAGAGGTAGTAAATCGCGCACCTATTTTTTTTGGCGGCATCAATGTTTATTTGCAAGAGAAGTCTCCTTTGTTTCGTAAATTACCAAATGGATTTAAACGGTTTCTTAATTCAGAAAGCTTACTCAAATTAGCTGCAAGGAATCACGGAATGACTGCCGCCAAAGATCTTGGGGAACTTACTCTTTCGATGTTGCGAGGCGAAGAAGGGCTTCAAAAATCCGAACTAGAAAATCTTGTAAGATGGCTAAAATCCCAGGGACCTATTGATCTTCTTCTGCTTTCGAATTCTCTTCTTGTGGGAATGGCACGGCAAATAAAAAGAGAGCTCCAGATTCCCATTATTTGTACGTTGCAAGGAGAAGATAGTTTTCTAGATGCTTTACCAGAGCTTTTTCGGATTGAGGCGTGGTCTATTTTAACCGAGTGCAGCCGCCAAATCGATGGCTTCGTTGCAGTAAGCCATTTTTACGGCAAAACCATGCAGCAACGCTTAAAATGCCCAGAAGAAAAAATTCATGTTGTTTACAATGGAATCCGTTTGGATGCTTATACACCAAGAGAAACTCTGCCGGATCCTCCTTGCTTGGGTTATCTTGCGCGAATGTGCCATGGCAAAGGCTTGGAAATTTTGGTGGAAGCATTTATTCGAATAAAGAAGAGAAACCGGATTAAAGGTCTAAAACTCCGAATCGCAGGAAGCAAAACAAAAGCCGATGAACCTTTTATTCGAACCTTATCAAGTCGATTAGCAGGGCAAGGGTTAAGTAAGGATGTAGAATTTCTGCCTAACCTCGATCTCAAAAGTAAGCAGGCCTTTTTAAAAAATATCTCGATCCTATCTGTGCCTGTGGTAGCCCAAGAGGCTTTTGGGCTCTATGTGCTCGAGGCGCTTGCTGCAGGTGTTCCAGTAGTGCAGCCATATCACAGCGCTTTCCCAGAACTCATCGAAGCTACCGGTGGAGGTATCCTTTATAAACCTAATGAGCCAGCGGCATTAGCTTCTGCTCTTGAAGGGTTATTATTAAATCCAAAAGAAATCGGGCGGCTTGGTCAATGTGGCCAGCGAACTGTTCGGCAAGACTTTACAGCAGAATGTATGGCGCGTAATTTCTTGCAAGTTTGCGAGAAAATCATCCAACATCCAATATCCCATGCCTTACGAGTTTAAATTAAAGCGAAAAGTGGAATTTGCCGAAACAGATTCTGCCGGCATTGTCCATTTCTCTAACTATTTTCGTTATATGGAAGTGACAGAACACGCGTTCTGTAAATCATTGGGGATTCCCATCGTGAATGATCAGGGGAAAGAATTGTTCGGCTGGCCCCTGGTACATGCCGATTGCGACTATCGAGCGCCACTAAGATTCGAAGACGAATTCGAAATCCATCTTTTGGTGTGTAGTAAGACAGATAAAACGATCACTTATACTTTTATTTTTCGTAAATTGAACGAAAACCCTGCTCGTGAATTGGCACGCGGAACGTTAACCGTAGTCTATGTTTCTTATCAACCGCTCGAAAAACGAATGAAAGCGGTGCCTTTGCCGAAAGATATTATCGCGAAAATTGAAGTCGCACCAAAGGAATTGTTTTAAAAAAGTGATTATTCGATTAAAATTCTTTGACCTCTCCCATCCTCTCCTTGTCAAGGAGAGGAGTAAGGTGAGGTATAAATGGATATACGGCGTTAAGGATAACACCATCTACCAAAAATACGGTAGCTCGTTGTATCCCTACAACGGGAATCGTAAATGTTTTTAATAGACGAATAAATATACTCAACAGAAATTACAAACCAAATTATTATGACATGGCTTATTTATGCAGTATTAACAATGATCTCGTGGGGGCTTTACGGCGTTTTTTTGCATGTCGGCCAAGTAGCAATGGGCGACCCTGCGAACGGCCGTTACAAAGCTTTTCTTTTGGTAGGAGTAGCCTATTTTTTAATTGCGGTCTTATGGCCTATCGGCGTGATGCTGGTAAAAGGAGCCACTTGGACTTTTACTGCCAAAGGACTTGGCTGGTCGCTTTTTGCAGGAGCTCTTGGTGCGATTGGCGCTTTTTGTGTAATCTTAGCTTTTAGTGCAAAAGGATCGCCATCGGTGGTGATGTCGATTGTTTTCGCAGGCGCGCCGATTATAAATGCGATTGGCGCAATGATTATTTATCCGCCAGCCGGAGGGCTTAGCAGTTTGCGTTGGCAGTTTATTGTCGGTATTTTTTTGGCAGCTTTAGGAGGATTTCTAGTAACTCTTTATAAACCGCCGCCATCGGCCTCCGTAAATAAAACTGTTGTCCAAACGTTACATAAGTAAGAATCTAAAATAGTTTCTTATCAGAAAGAAAACCGTGGAAAACCGTAGCTCGATAAACAAAGTTTATCCTTTTGCGGTGTTAGGGATAACACCGCCTACCGTCGGAGGTACCCCGCCTTGTCCCTAAAGCGCACAGGTATTCTTAAAAGGATTTGAGTAAGTTTATGAATTCAAGAAATGCAAACGATCTCTCACAGGGCGCACAGAGCCGCAGAGGGTTGCCAGCTCATTAGGTTGACGCCATGCCTGAATAGGGTGGTAAATGTATTTCGGATCAATCGAAACTGATATAAAAACTAACCTTACAGATAAGACCCTATGAAACCTAGCGGTTACCCCGATCGAAAAGCAATCGAATCGGAGCAGCTTTCAAAATTGCGCGCCCTTTTAGCTGCGCTTGTTCCAGAGAATCGTTTTTATACTCAAAAATTTAAAGCGGCAGGTTTTAATGGAAAGATTTCTAGTCTCGCAGATTTTTCCGGGAAGATGCCGTTTACTACCAAAGACGAACTCTGTACAGACCAACAAGCCCATCCTCCTTATGGCAGTAATCTTACTTTCCCCATAGAAAATTATACACGCTTTCATCAAACAAGTGGAACAACAGGTGCACCGTTACGTTGGTTAGATACACCGGAAAGTTGGGATTGGATGCTTGCAAATTGGGCAAAAGTTTATCGCGCTGCAGGCGTTAGCGCCAAAGATCGTATCCTTTTTGCATTTTCATTTGGCCCTTTCCTTGGTTTTTGGACCGCCTTTGAATCTGCCTTAGGTATGGGGTGCTTCTCAATCCCTACTGGAGGCTTAAGTAGCACTGCTCGGTTACAAATGATAGTAGATCAACATGTTCATATTTTATGCTGTACGCCAACCTATGCGATTCGGCTTGGACAAGTTGCGATTGCAGAAAAAATAGATCTTTCGAAAGCT
>CAZNSF010000340.1:0-2661 GCA_964575565.1 uncultured Verrucomicrobiota bacterium
AAATCTAAAGGAAACATTAAGTTAAGACGTTTAGTTTTGGATGAGGAAGATTATCTCCTTACCAAACAAGACGAAGGGTCCCTTGATCTTGTGCCAATTGGTAAAGAGGAAAAGATCGCAATCCTATTTGCGGATATCCGAGGATTTACAATGTTTAGTGAACCTTTGCCATCGTATGATGTAATCCATGTACTCGATCGCTATTTTCATTTAATGGGACAGGTGATTCATCGGCATGGAGGTTACATTAATAATTATATGGGCGATGGTTTGATGGCACTATTCGAACAAAATATTGGGCTGCCGCCCGCGATGGCCGCAATTCAATCCGGTATCGAAATGCTTCAAGCACTAGAGAAACTGAAGCTTGATTTGAATTCTTTATATGGAAAGAGTTTTGAGATTGGAATCGGCATTCACTACGGCGAGGCAGTTCTAGGCACGGTGGGCTATGGGTTGGAGCGACGACGTACAGCCATTGGAGATGCTGTGAATTTAGCGAGTCGGATTGAATCCATGAATAAAGTTGCTGGCACTAGATTTCTTGTTTCAGACACAGTTTATGAAGAAACCAAACAATTGGTACGATTTGGCCAAACTTTTACGTTCCCAATTGTTGGAAAGACCGGAGAATTTAAGCTGTTCGAAGTTCTTAGTATTTGATATGTATCATTTAAACCTACCATATGAATGCCAAACGACTGATTCTCGCTATCATAGCAAGTTTTATCTTTATTTTTGCTAGTGACTTTTTAGTTCACGGTCTGTGGTTGAAGCCCGATTATCAAGCCACTGCAACACTTTGGCGAACAGAAGCAGAAATGTGTTCTCGGATGCCATGGATGTTAGCGGCCCAACTTCTTTGGGCAGTAACTTTTGTGATTTTATGGGCCAAGGGTTTTGCAGAACATGCCCAGATGAAGTGTGCTTTTATGTACGGCCTATTTATGGGGTTATTTCAGCAGGTAAATACATTCATCACATATGTTGTTTCCCCGATGCCACCGGAGCTTGCTATCAAATGGTTCTTAAGCGGTTTAGCGCAAAGTGTATTACTTGGTATCATTATCTTTTTTGTTTATAAGCCAGCGTCTCCAACAGTCAAATAACGCTCAAGAAAAAACAGGGCGTAATGGATGATGTAATTGTTTCTGATGAAATTTATTAAAGAATTCAAAGAATTTGTCATACGCGGGAATGTTGTGGATATGGCCGTCGGCGTAATTATTGGCGCCGCTTTCGGCAAAATTATCACTTCTCTGGTTAACGATATTCTCATGCCTCCCATTGGTAAATTGATGGGGGACGTAGATTTTAAAGATCTCTATTTCAGTTTGGATCCTGTAAAGACGCACGGGATGATCTCTTTAGCCAAAGCGAGAGAAACAGGTGCAGCAGTTATTGCCTACGGACAATTTCTGAATGTGATAGCGGATTTTGCAATAGTGGCTTTCTGTATTTTTCTGGTTGTAAAGGCAATGAACACCTTGCGAGCCTTAAAAAAAGAGTCCTCTCTAGCCCCCGACCCTAAAACTAAAAGTTGTCCTTATTGTTTCTCCGAAATTGCTATCCAAGCTACGCGCTGCGCCCATTGCACTTCAGAGATGAAGTAATTTTAAGTTAAGCTAAAGTAAGGCGATAAAAATTCGGATCAGTCCAGTAGATGAAGCGTGAATTGGCTAAAATAATGCCTACTTTGCTTAAATGTCTAGCACACACAGTATGGGGTAGCGATGCTTTCGAGTGTTCTTAATAGTAAACGTGCTATTCAGGTAAATATCGCCATTATAAAAACCTTTGTCCGCTTTCGAGAGATGATTGTAAGCAACAAGGTTTTAGCTGCAAAACTAGCTGAACTTGAGGGTAAAATAGAGAATCAGGGAAAAGATATTAAAACGCTTTTTGCAGCTATTCATCAACTCATGACACCGCCGGATATAATACCGCAAAAGAAAATCGGATTTCATTCGTAAAAGGCAACAAAAGGCGTTAAAAAAAACTAAAAGAAAGGTTTATTCGTTACCAAAAAGGAGCGGATAACTTTTTTGGGGACACCCGTAGTTGCTAATCTATAAGCATCTGATATAGTCCTCCTTGTAAGACAGAATAATTCCAATGAGTATCCATCTCGAAATCCCAAAAAATAAAATTGCGGAATTTTGCCGTAAGCATCACATTCGAAAATTGGCGGTTTTCGGATCAGCGCTTCGTGGTGATTTTCGACCTGATAGTGATGTGGATGTATTAGTAGAATTTGAACCGCAATATCCTGTCGGACTTCTCCGATTATCCAGCCTTGAATATGAGCTTTCGGAGTTGCTCGGACGAAAAGTGGATTTGAATACACCCGGTTTCTTAAGCCGCTATTTTCGAGATCAGGTTTTACAAGAAGCCGAAGTGCAATATGTCGCGGCGTGATCCATCCATTTTATTGCATCACATGCTAGACCATGCTCGTGAAGCTGTTGATTTGGTTTGCGACAAAAAACGCTCTGATTTAATAAGTAACCGTCTACTTGAACTTGGATTAGTACGTTTGGTTGAGATTATTGGAGAAGCCGCTGCTCAAATGCCTAAAGAAGAATAGGCTAAGTATTCTTCTATTCCATGGCGAGATGTGGTTGGCATGAGAAACCGTTTGATTCATGGTTATGATACAGT
>CAZNSF010000341.1:0-2860 GCA_964575565.1 uncultured Verrucomicrobiota bacterium
ATATTCCAATGGCCACATTTTTAACTCTGTATGGGTTTTGATATTTCGTCCGCCGCCAAACCCTAAAGCGATCCAATTTTTAGATTCCGGTTTAAATCCATGCTCTTTTGTTAACGCAAGCGCGCGATCATGTTCGTCATCTCTAAATTGCCAAAGACCCGCCAAAGAAATCTTTTCTAAAGGAGCGCTTGCGTCTATTACTCCGATATACTGATTCGCATGATGCTCCTGGCGGCCAGCGCAATAGGGGTGAGTTAAAAAAAACGATGCCTTTTTACTGTAAAATCCTCGGCGGATAGGAATTTGCGCTATCCAAGCCAATAGATAATAACGCCAATCGCGATGAAAAATCAGTGCCTCGGAATAATCACTGCTTCTCATCTTTTGTAAAAGCCGATATGCCTCTTTAGTCTTGGCTAGATAATTACCTGCTAAAAGGGCTTTATCATCCATGGTTTGAATCTCATCAAAGTAAGGCAAGTGAGCTGCTACGTCTTGGCAGGATACGCCTACCAACAAGGTAATATGTGCTTTTGGCCGTGTAGTCCGTAAAATTCGGAAAGCAGGTGCTGCAAGCAGAAGATCTCCGCGGGAAGCAATTTTAATACAAACCACCTTTTCCATTTCTTGACTTTAACGGCTCCAATGGAATATCGTCAACCTCTAGAGCGTTAAAAACCATGCTTAAAAAGACTTATACCAAAACAGTCAGCGGATGCATTTCTCTTGCCATTTTGGTTTTGTGTGCACCGCAGTTACCGGCTCCTTTGATTTATCGCCCTGGCCAAGGCTGGGAAGTCGAGGGTCATGATTCAGTGGCAGAAACTTCCAAAGACCAACTCGAAAAAGGCCAGCGTTACGAAAAGGAATCGAAGTTTGAGGAAGCGCGCGATGCGTATCGAGCACTCGTCAAAACTTGGCCTCTATCACCGAACGCGCCAGAAGCTCAATTTCGTTTTGCAATTATGTTGTACAACCTTTTTGACTTCCAAATTTCGTTTAAGGAATTCCAAAAATGCCTCGAAAAATACCCGGACTCGGAACATTTCGATGAGATTCTCAAGTATCAATATGATATTGCCTGTTTATTTCTTGCAGGCGAACGGCAAAAGGTTTGGAAAATTCCCACCTTACCATCCATGGAAAAAACGGTAGGAATGTTTGAACAAGTCATTAAAAATGGTCCTTACAGCAGCATCGCGCCTATGTCTCAACTGAAAATCGGTTTTGCGCACGAAAAACAAAAGCATTGGAATGATGCGGTGAAGGCTTACCAGGAAGTAATTCGTCGTTACCCGAAAAGCGATTTAGCCGATGATGCCCAATTCCAAATCGGTTATACTTATATGCTTGCAGCAAAGGAAGCCGATTACGATCAAACAGCAACCAACCACGCCATCACGGGTTTTGAGGATTACATCACCAGATATCCCAAAAGCGAGAAGGTTGAACAAGCCCGCGAAAACATTAATCGCTTAAAATCTGGACAGGGTCAGGGGATCATGACGATTGCTGAATTTTATGATCGCGAAAAAAAGTATGATGCTGCCCTTATTTACTATAATAATGTGGTGCAAAAGTTTCCGAATACAGAACTGGCTAAACGGGCTGCTAACCGCGCTGACGAAATCAAACGTCGGCAACCCAAAACCAATCCAGAAGATGCTAAAGATAAAATATCGGAAACTAATCCGCCTTTACCTGTTCCCAATTAAACCCTTGTCCATTTCCATTATGAAATTCTTCCCTTCCCTAATCTTTCTGCCGCTTATGGCGTTATTTTCCGGCTGCACATCTTATCACCTAGGATCCACCTATGACCCCGGGTTTAAAACTATTTTTATTGAAAACTTTAAAAGCGAAGTCGATGAACCTATGCTCGAAAATCTTGTGACCACTACCATCATTAAACAGTTTCAAAAAGACGGCACGCTCCAGGTAACCGATGCCACCCAAGCAGACGTAATCTTAAAAGGTCGTATTACCTCCTTTACCATGTCGCCCGTACGATTTTCTCGCGCTAATGAATTAACGCCTATCGAGACCTCTATGGCCATTGAGGTGAAATATACTCTTACTAAACGTAACGAAACTAAGCCCTATTTCGAAGGTCAAGCTGATGGAAGTGCTAGCTTTTTTATTGGCAATGATCTGCAGAGCGATAAACGACAAGGAATTCCGCTCGCTGCTGAAAAATTAGGCAGCCGTATTGTCTCTACCTTAGCAGATGGTTGGTAATTACCATCATTGTAACTTTTACAGTAAGCTAGACTATCTTGGTTCTTTTAGGATTGATATATTTCAAGGATGGTGGGCGAGACAGGAGTTGAACCTGCACCCCTTTCGGGACTGGATCCTAAGTCCAGCGCGTCTGCCAGTTCCGCCACTCGCCCATAGAGTAAAGTTATAAATTAGCTTGGTGTGCTACATTTTATTCTGCCTGCTTCTTAGAGGTTTATAACAATATTCCTCAATCCGCAATCTGTTTGACGAAGGATATAACTCTTGCCCCAACTTGGTGGGGGAGAGACAGAGCCGGTGGAGAGCCGTCAAATGGCGCGCCCGGGGTGACTCGAACACCCGACCCTCGGATTAGAAATCCTCTGTTTATACCAAAGATTTATATCAGTTGCCATATTATTGCCATATTTTGTTGATTTTAAGCAAAGTTCACTATAATTTGCGGTCATGCCCAAACAAACACCCTTGCGGATCATAAAATTCAAAAAGCGTACAAAGTATTATCAAAATGGTTATGCTTTTGCAGTTACAGGCCCAGTCGAGTTAAACGAAGGGAAACGTTGGCGAAGATTCTTTGAAACTGAGAAGGAAGCCGGTGCCTATCGGGATGCACGGGAAG
>CAZNSF010000342.1:0-4484 GCA_964575565.1 uncultured Verrucomicrobiota bacterium
TTAAAGTGAACCTTATATTTTATGACAACCGCTACTCTCAAAGAATCTCCCTCCAAAGCCAGTAGAAAAAATACTACGACTATCAATGATGTGGTGATCCAAATTGCCACTGCCAATGGATCGGGAAGCCAATCGGCAAATAACATTTTATTGCGATCTATTTTCCAAATGGGCGTTCCGGTAAGCGGCAAAAATATTTTCCCCTCGAACATTCAGGGGCTGCCTACCTGGTTCACCATCCGTGCGAATAAAGATGGTTGGACGGCGCAACGTAAAGAGGTCGATGTCCTTGTGGCCATGAACCACGAGTCGATTGTTGATGATCTACGCGATTTATATCCAGGCTCTCTGGTAATTTTAAATTCAGAATTAAAGTCTTATCTTAACCGTACAGACCTTCAGGTGCACATGGTTCCTTTTAATGAACTAGTGGTGACTGTCTGCCCGGAAGTAAAATTGCGGAAGCTAGTTACCAACATGATTTATGTGGGCGTGGTAGGCTATCTACTTTCCATCGAGATCGAAGAAATTCAAAAAGCAATTGCCAAACAATTTAAATCCAAGCCAAAGGCAATCGAATTAAACCATCAGGCCGCTATGGCTGGTTATAATTGGGCTACAGAACATCTAACGGGCAGTCGTCCATTTACTATCCAGCGGATGCATGCCACAGATAACAAAGTGTTAATTGAGGGGAATTTTGCCACGGCTCTTGGCCTTCTTTATGGAGGAGTAACGGTGGTGGGTTGGTATCCTATTACTCCCAGTAGCAGTGTTTGTGAAAACTTGATCGAACTATTGAAACGGTATCGTCACGATCCTACCACCGGAAAAGCTACTTATGCGGTTTTGCAAGGTGAAGACGAAATCGCTTCTATCGGCTATGTGGTTGGCGCTGGATGGGCTGGCGCGAGAGCAGCAACCTCCACCTCCGGTCCTGGTATTTCGTTGATGGCTGAATTTGCCGGTCTTTCTTATTTCGCAGAAATCCCTGCGGTGATTGTAGATATTCAACGCATGGGTCCTAGCACGGGACTACCTACACGCACCAATCAAGGAGATATCCTAAAGGCGTATTTCCTTTCCCACGGCGATTGCAAACATATCTTGCTTATCCCTGGTTCTGTGGAGGAATGTTACGAATTTGGAATGGAAGCGCTCAATTTGGCTGAACGTTTCCAAACACTGGTATTTTTAATGTCGGATCTAGACTTAGGCATGAACCATTGGATGGCGGATCCATTTAAACCACCAACCAAAGATATCGATCGCGGGAAAGTTTTGACTGCGGAAGATTTAGAAAAAGTTAAAAAATTTGAGCGTTACCGCGATGTGGATGGCGATGGCATTCCTTATCGAACTTTGCCAGGCACTAAACATCCGCTTGCGGCTTACTTTACCCGTGGCACGGGTCATACCGCGAGCGCCACCTACAGCGAAAAAGTAGTCGATTGGCAGGCCAATATGGATCGGTTGGTAAAAAAGTTTAATACAGCGCGCCAAACTGTGCCAGCTCCTATCATCGAAAAACAATCCAAAAGCGATCTTGCCATCATCGCTTATGGAAGTAGCGATGCGGCGGTTAAGGAATCGCTTTCTCAACTTAGATCAGAAGCTAAACTTGAAATAGGTTACATGCGCGTGCGCGCTTTGCCGGTTAATGGCGCCGTGCGCGATTACATTGCTTCGCATCGAATCATCTATCTTGTGGAACAAAATCGTGATGCGCAGATGGCTTCGATTCTACGCATGGAATACCCCGACTTAGCTAATAAAATTTGTTCGGTGCTACACTATAGTGGAATGTCGATTGATGCGCGCACAATTACGAATGCAATCCTTAAACAAGAGAGTAAATGCTAACTTTACAACAAATAAGCAATGGTTTTGGAACACCTAAAGCCGTCATTGCGATCCCGCATTTGCGGGAGAAGCAATCTCGTATAGGTCGAAAGAGGGATTGCTTCGTCGGCTACATGCCTCCTTGCAATGACAGAGTGGATGGTCTTGTAGATGTTATGGCTTTGTATTTTATTTCTAACTCTTTATGAATCCAACCACTGAAACCGTTACACCAAAAGCTCAACCCGTAAATCGTCTTGGATTACCTCAAGCTATTTATAAAGGTCTGCCTTCTACACTTTGTTCTGGTTGCGGTCATGATTCGATTACTAACCAAATTATTAAAGCCGCTTTCGAATTAGGGCTCGAACCTCATCAAGTTGCCAAACTAAGCGGCATTGGTTGTTCGAGTAAAACCACCGCTTACTTTTTAGGTCAAGCCCATGGTTTTAATAGTGTGCATGGTCGGATGGCGGCTGTGGCCACAGGAGTAAACTTAGCGAACCGCACCTTAATCAATATCGGAGTAAGCGGCGATGGAGACACAGCTTCCATCGGTCTTGGTCAATTTCTGCATATGATTCGTCGTAATGTACAGATTTGTTATCTCATCGAAAATAATGGTGTCTATGGACTTACCAAAGGCCAATTTTCTGCCACGGCCGATAAAGGGTCTCTCCAGAAAAAAGGTGATTCCAATGAGATGTTTCCCATTGATTGTTGCGCGCTTGCTATCGAAATGGGTTGTGAATATGTAGCGCGTTCTTTTTCCGGTGATATCAAACAATTATGCAATCTTCTTAAAGGGGCGATGTGCCACAAAGGAACTGCTTTAATCGATATCGTCTCGCCTTGTATTACCTTTAACAATCACGAAGGTTCGACCAAAAGTTACAAGTTTGCCAAGGAACACGAAGAACAACTCCATGAAGTTGGGTTCGTGCCGTACTACGAACCTATTACTGCAGATTATGCGGAAGGAACTACCCATCGCATTGATTTACCGGATGGCTCCCATGTAATTTTAAAGAAACTCCACCGTGACTATGATCCTTCTAATAAAATTAAAGCATTAGAACTTTTGAGCGAGGCGCGCGATGAAAGACTTTTCTTAACAGGCCTTATTTATCATGGCCAAGGACAATCACCCATGGTCGAACAGAAAAATTTAGTCGATGAGCCTTTGGCAACCCTTCCTCAATCCCGCATCCGCCCTTCGGCAGAAGTGTTAGCGAGCATCATGGAATCGTTGAAATAATATCCTATGTTGTTCATAATCCGAATTTTGAATGAGCTAAGCTCTTTTAAGAAGGACAAGGAGGGCCTGAAGGCAATCTTAGGCTTAGGCAGCCTCCTTTTAGTAGCGGTGATTATTGATGTATTCCTTGCAATAAATTTTCATGATGCAATAAATCTTCGGGAAAGGGAAGGGAGTCCTCTTTCTTTATTGTGGTGGGTATATTCCATTATTATGGGCGCGGTCATAAGTTTTTATGTTGTCTGGGGTGCCCTCCACGGTCCCCATGTCATCCATATGAGCATCACACGAGGTATGCCTTTTATTGGTACTCATGTCGAAATTACCGATGGCCCACACAAAGGAGCAACCGGAGAAGTCCGAGAACCTCTTGATGTGCGAGACTGTATTGGTATCGCCCTGGGGCCTGGGCCGTTTTTCTCAACCGAACTTCACTGGGTTCCTTGGAATGAAATTCGCGTAATAAAGGGAGATAAATGGGGTGCGATAGAGCGGAATTGGCAGATGAAAAAGCAAGATTTAGTTCCACCTCATTGGCCACGTTGGGTTTCTCGGATGCTTACAACGGCTCTTATTTTCTTACTCATCTTTATCGCTATCATGGCGGCTGTATTTATCCACGAAATAAACACACGCCATCTATGAAAATAAGGTAATTTCCGAAATTTTTTTGGATATCTATTCCCTCGAACCGGCATAAAGCTTTAAAGCTTATTAGAAATAGATTTTATCTTGTCAGTAACCGCCCATGCGGTTAGTTTATCTATATGGTTGCGCTATCAGATTTACGTTCTCTTTCCGTTGTTGAACGACTACAATTAGTTGAAGACTTATGGGATTCCATAGCTGAAGATCAGCATTCATTACCAGACCATCCAGCGGTTGTTAGGGAATTGCGCGCCCGTAAAAAAAAGTTTTTGGCAAATCCATCTTCCGGAGTATCTTGGGAGATTGCGAAGAGGCGTATCCGATCCGGTCGTGAGTAGAAAAATTATTCTAGTTCCCGAAGTTATTCTTGAGGTTCATCAAGCCTATTGCTGGTATGAGGAACAAGATAGAGGTTTAGGGGAGGAATTCTTGCGATGTTTGGAAGCGGCTTATTCCCGTATTTGTGAACATCCCAAAAATTATCCAATCCGCTTCGATAATTTCCGCCGTATACTCATAAGACGTTTTCCGTATGCGGTCTATTTTGAGCATGATGATAAAACCGTCTTGATTCACTATGTTTTTCACTGTTCTCAAGATCCGAGAAAATTAGGCGGGAGAC
The DNA here is from genome assembly GCA_964575565.1 of uncultured Verrucomicrobiota bacterium. Lineage (GTDB taxonomy): Bacteria > Verrucomicrobiota > Verrucomicrobiia > JABWAM01 > JABWAM01 > CAZNSF01. Next base: position 4,371 of record CAZNSF010000342.1, read on the forward strand.
TAAAGAGTATCTTGTAGAATAGAAGATTTCTTATTCGCGAAGCCGAGTAAAATAGGGATTGTGGAATAATCATTTATCTTGCCTCTAGAGAAAGAACGCTTTACTGATTGCTTT
>CAZNSF010000343.1:0-3024 GCA_964575565.1 uncultured Verrucomicrobiota bacterium
ATATGTATTAAGGATTGAAAAACAAGTGCGGTCACGGATAAGGAGATAGCGGGTTTCGTCATTGATAGATTTGCCATCCGCATTGCGCTGTGAAGATGCCAAACAAAAGATACATCCGTCCGATTTTTTATTCTCAAAATATTCGGCTCGCCATGGAGCCCAAAGATGTTGCATTCGGTGTGTAGCATACTAGGTTTTTTTTTGCCTGTCAAATCACCCCTCCATACGATTACGTTAGCTCCCATTTTCTACGAAGTAAAAGTTCGATGCTATAAGCGGTCAGCATTACTAGAAAGATCCATGGCGAATGCCAGAGCGGTTTACGTTCACGCTTGGTGATAGTCTCTTTTTTTGGTTCTACTAAAGACGAAATAAGACCAAGATCATTTGCCTTCAGACACTGGCCTCCTGTTCCTTGCGCCAACTGTTGAAGAAGCGGTTCATTGAGGCCGGAATATTCTTGTTCAAGATCCGTAGTACGCACATTTACAATACTTTGTGTAAGGATCTCTTTGTCTTTTCGCAGGGTAAAAATAAATTCGCCTGCGGTTGTAAACGGATAGTCGGCTTTGCCTTCATGGTTCGCGTTATTCCATGATAAGGGGATTTCTTTTTCGCTTTCATCCGTTTTAACAACAAAGAGTTGTGGGGGTAGATCCGATGGAGGAGTAGTTAATTTAATATGAGCGGTATTACCGGGTTGATAAAACCCGCGATCGAATTCGAGACTTGTTCCTTGCACACGATTCCCAAGCCAAAGTAAGAGTTGCTGCCAAAACCGATCGTAGTCACGGATTTGAACAGTAATATCCATCCTCCAACGCCAAAGGCAATCGATGCCGAGAAATACAGACCTCCCAGCTCCAATATTTTGCGACACCATGAGCGGTCTTGGTTGCCCTTCTATTTTTTCTTGTGGATGGATTGCCAAAATAGTAGCTCCTGGCTTTACACTTTTTACACGGGTGTATCCCTTAAAAGTGGGGGGTGGCTGGGCAATGGGAGCATTGGTAGTAGAAGCATCTCGCCAAATTTCGCTCGCAAGTCCTTCCGGTGTAATTCGCATAGCAATATCATTAGAGGAAGGCTCCTCTTTGTTTTTAGATTGAGCACTAGGAGCACCCTTCCCAAAGGTACCTTTAAATCTTTTTGAGAAATTATCCTCTGGTTCCGACTTGATAAATTTTTCATCAAAAACGACAGGTAAAAGTTCTTCGAGAAGTGTACCGGAGAAACGCGCGGCTTGCCGAGGATTGCCATTTAAGAAAAGAATCCCCCCGCCATGTTTTTGAACAAAATCGAGCAACAAAGTTTGTAAATTTTTGTTTAACTGATTGGGATCAAGGTCTGCAAGAATCACGACATCAAAATTTGGAAGAGCTTCTTGAAATGTATCGCTAAAACTAGTGGCGTTGATCTGGGTGGTGGTATCGTTAGCTTTTTGATACTGAAAGCCCTTGCCAATTTGGATAAGACTTTCAAAAAAGATCGAAGGGTTTTCGCGAATTGCTCGTTTCATGAAGCCGCATTCTGGATTCACAGCGCCATGGACAAAAAAGGCGCGAAGGGGTTCTTTCGTTTTTACCATCACCGCAACACTCATTTGGCTAAGTTCCTGACTTTTTTTATTTTCCACTAGGTGTACCGTATAAAGAAGAGGACCGGCCTTTTCGGTTTGTACAGGGAAGGTGACTTTCAGTGTGCCATCCGCAATGGGACGAATATTTTGGCGCGCGACTTCTTGTTCGTGATGCTTGAGAATCAAAAGGAAGTTTTGTTGTTGAGCATGCCGCAGTTTGAGTTCTACCTGCATTTCGAAAGTTTGTTTTTGGAAAATACGTTGGGGTGTAGTAATCCGTTCGATGCGTGCAAGGGAAGGTGATTCTGCAGAACGTTGAGGGATAATTGGAAAGACTCGGGTAGAGTGTGTTCGTAGAGTTGGGATTATTTCAGTTGCCGATGCTTCGGTGGTATCCATTCCATCGGAAAGCAAAAAAAGAATGGTTGGAGTAGTTGCTTCGTACTGTTTTTCAACCGCTTCGCGCAATTGTTGCATAATAAGACTTTGTGGGTCTGTAGGCTGCATATTTTCTTGCCAAGGTTTTAATTGCGAACCAAATGCGAACCAAGATGTTTGTTTTGTGGAAGAACGCTCCAAAGTGGAATGGAGTTGTTTGACTGTTTCCTGCAGCTTTTGCCAACAATTCGGGCCTTCTTTATCGCCATCATTCATACTGGCAGAGGTATCCACCATCACAATAGTATGCGGAAAAGTTGATTGCTCTTCTTGTCTAGTCGTTTGAAGAGTTGGTTCCCATAAGCACCAGAGCAGAAGAAAGGACCATAGAAGACGAAGAGAAAGCAAGCAACTACGCCATTTCCAAGGGATAGGAGTAATCATCCATCGATAGGTTTGCCACAATAGAACCACAGAAAATGGAATGGCAACGATCAAGTGCCACCAAGACCAGCCATGCGCAGAAATAATTTCGGTGGTCACCTTAACAGCCTGTTAGAACAAAAGACAAGATTTAGCGCGCCTTTTTGGGCGAGACAGTTCCTTTGCGGGATAGCACTTCGAAGTAAGCATTATTAAGATCATGGTATTCTGGAGGGGAATCATCATTTTTCATGGCTTGAGAAATTTCGGAGCTCGAAAGGCCTTGAATTTGTGTTTCTATTTCTGATTGCAACCGTTCCACGGCTTGAATAAGGCTGCCAAGGTTGGCATAAGGTTGATGGACTAAAAGCTGGGTGCCATCTCCACCATGGACATGATGAAGTTGGGCATTTGTTACTTCATTCCATAGCCTATATGCTTCTGAATTTCCAAGCTCAACATGTAATTCATTGCGAAGGGGAAGGCTGCGTTCTAATTCCCTCGCCCATTCTTTCATAGAATTAGAAATGGGTGTTTTCTCTTCCTTATTATCTTCCTTCGGGAATTTTTTCTGAAGCGAAGTCATTTGATCTTTGACGTCGTTGAGTTCTTTTTGAAGATCCGCAAGATGGATTGGACGGCCG
>CAZNSF010000344.1:0-7988 GCA_964575565.1 uncultured Verrucomicrobiota bacterium
ATCTTGTGGAACTTGATCCACAAGAAATTCTCCAAATGCAAGAAGTGGATTTTACCAAAAGATTTTCTAAAACACCGATGGAACGACTAGGCCTAGAACGCTTGCAACGCAATGCCAGTGTGGTATTGGGAAATATTGGAGAGGAAACCGATATCGAATTTTTAAACAAAGTTGCCTTAAATCATTCGAGTAAGATGGTTCGTCGCCATGCCCTGTGGGCATGGCAGGAAATTAAAAAGAGGATAGAAGTTTAATAATAAATCTCCTCCTTACCAAGGAGGGTAGAATTACTTAAACTACACTCGGGCTGGTAAAGGCGCGATAACAGATCTTGCTGCAACAGATTTCTTTGGAGCTAAACCGCCTTCATCTTCTACGATGTACTGACATTCCGCAAAGCTATCACAATCTTTACCTCTTAGGTGCGAAAGATATTCTGCAGCAAGTTGTACAGGGGCAATATCAATTACAAACTGCCATTCTGCAGGAATCGCTGGCAGTTGAAAGACGAGATCACCGGCATCTTGAGGAATGTTTTGGCCGATCACCATTACTCGAACACCCCGGGTGCGTAAATCTCTTGCTAAAGCTAAATCTTCATTTCGCATGCGTTTGCCATCAATCCAAATACCGATACGAAGATCGGGAGCAATCACCTCCAAAGGTCCGTGACGGAAATTGCTGGTGGGCATAGCTGTTGCAGGAGCTTTGGCGCCTTCTTCCCAAAGGAGCCGCGCTTCGTGACAACTTGCTAAACTTCCCGCGCGCGCCAGGAAATAAACAGGTTGATTGGGAGAAAACCAAGGATGCCCTTGAATTTGGTTTTTCCAAATACTTAACGAACCCTGTAAATCCGATAAACTTTTTGCAAGTGTTTTAGCCAATGAACTCTTAAGAGTTCCGGAAGCAGATTCCGCAAGGATACTACCAACCAGTATTAAACCAGTATACATACTTACAGAAACATTGTGATCGAGGGTAGTTTCCAACCGAAGTACAGCATCCGCTTTTTTACCTAAAGGACTATCGGGCATGTTCGTAATGCCAATCACTTTAGCCTTGGCTTTTTTGGCTCTGCTTAAAAGGTTAACGATTTCGATGCTTTTACCGCTTCTTGATAGAAGAATAAGCGCCGAATTTTTTGGAATATCCGTAAAATGCAAGAGTTCAGAAGCTTCTGTTAATACAGAGACACGCCCATTAGCATTAAAAACAGCAAGGATTGCCATTCCGGCGTACCAACTACTGCCGATACCGGTAATGTAGATATGATCTGCTTTTTTTAAGATTTTGCTAGCTTCTGCCAAAGCAGCTTTGCCAGGCCCAAAAGTATAGTTTAGGGAAGCGGCGAGCTTTTTTGGCTCCTCGAAAATGTTTTGCATGAATTTAGTCATAGGTCGGTAAGCTTACATTTTGTGAGTCAAAATGGAAGAATTTTTTATAGGAAAAGAGTTTAACTTCGGATCCAGTTGAAATAGGATTGTTTCACACGAACCGGATCTTGTTTTTAAGCTTATGAATTATTGGACTTTACGTGGAAACCATAATATTTGTTTACCTTGTTAAAGCGAAAGGAGGCGGTATGAAACGATACGTTCTCGCGGTGCTGTTCCTTGGAGTGATCGCAACTGGGTGCCAAAGCGTTGGTCCAATTTCCAACGAGTCGATGCAAGTCAGAAAGATGAGGGTCAACGACGTTGACCTCGCTTATGTCGAAGAAGGAAACGGTCCAACAATTCTCTTTGTTCATGGATCTTTAGGAGACTGGCGCGCATGGGATGGTCTTCGGCCCTACTTCTCTCCGAAATATCACTTTGTTTCATTAAGTCGTCGATATCACTATCCAAACGCTTGGGCCGATGATGGTAAGAACTATACCTTCGATCAGCACGTCGAAGACGTAGCTGCATTCATACAAGGAATGAACGTCGGAAAAGTACACCTCGTAGGAAACTCGTATAGCGGTAAATTGGCCGGCGTACTGGCGTTGAAGCACCCAGAGCTGCTTCGCAGCGTAGTTCTCGGAGAACCGAACCTCATTCTACCAAGCTCCGCCGAAGGAAAGGCTGCCAGCCGGGCGTTTGTAAAAGACCTGGATAAGGCCTCGGCTTCAGCAAAGTCCGGCGACGATAGGCAAGCCGCAATTTTCATTATCAACGCTGTTATGGATGATCCTGAAGGATTCAGTAAGATGCCGCTAATTCAACAACAACGCTGGCTTGATAACGCAAAGACAATTGGGCCTATGTTTAGCGGCCGGCCTCCGTCCTCTGTGACATGCGATCAACTCAAAACTATGAAGGTTCCGGTGCTTGCGGTACGCGGTGAAATAACCAGGGCGAACTACCGATACGGGCACGACATGCTGCTGAGTTGTCTACCCCAAACCGCTGAAGGAGCGATCATCTCCAATGGCACTCATTTCTGGGCTGTGGATAATCCGGATGGTGCGGCAAGAGCGATACTTACTTTCATCGCTAAGCACTAAGCCCATAATTCGCAACCTGTTAAGATAACAAAGAAAAGTATTCTTCACGTGAAATACCAGCCGTTTATGAAAAAAGAGGTTTAACTTTGCATCCAGTTAAAATAAGATGCCTCATGCGTTTTATTCTTACAGGGCTGCTCTTGGTTTTCTGCGTGATGGGTTGTGCCCATCCCGCCTCGCCAAGTGCGGCTCGCGCGAGCGCAGTTGCGGATGATCATTGTCCCAAGTGCGGCACAGCTTTATTTTATGTCGCACCTGGCGTGACCTCAAAGGAGGACATTCAGGAATTTGCGGCTCATTCCAAGCTTCGGGATAAGGAGCAGATTATGGCTGATGGCTGGATACATCCCGGAGCATATTGCCCAAATGGTTGTTATGAGGAACGTCACACTTACAAGAAACCGTGAGAACAACGGGGCATGACCTACACCATTTTACACACCTGCATTTTAGCAGCTACTAGTTGAGTGGCGGCTTTAATCCCAGCAGGGAAGATTTTGCGTAAATCAATTTCTTCAGTTTTGAGCATCGATTGTTTGATCGCGCGAATAAAAGTATCCTTAATTTCCGTGGCAAAATTAATTTTTGCGACACCTCTTTTAATCGTCTCTTGCCATTGTTCTGGTGTAAGACCAGAACCGCCATGGAGAACAAGGGGCACTTTTACTAACTTGCGAATCGCGGCTAATCGATCGAGATCGAGATTGGGTTTCTTCTTATAAAAACCATGAGCAGTGCCGATAGCTACGGCCAAAAGATCAATACCTGTCTCTTCAACAAACTTTTTAGCTTCTTCTGGTACAGTCAGGCCAGCTTCCTGAACATCTTTTTGCCCTAACTTTGGCACATATCCTAATTCTGCTTCAACCGCGATGCCTACTTGATGAGCAGCGGTAACGCTTTGACGAGTTAACTTTATATTGGTATCGAAATCATGTTCGCTGGCATCGATCATTACCGAATCGTAGCCAGCACGAATACATTGGTGGATCAATTCTAGATTAGTAGCATGGTCAAGGTGTAGCCAGGCAACGACTCCATGTTCTTGGGATGCTGAACGAACCATGGAAACAGCTAGGCCGACTCCCAAGTAATCAAGGGTAGACGGCGAAGTTTGGAGAATCACTTCCGAATTTGTTTCTTTAGCAGCATACAAAACGGCTAGCAAAGTTTCTGCGTTATAAAAGTTTGCAGCAAGCAAAGCTTTACCGGCATTGCGATGGGAAGTGATCGATTCGAGGAAGATCATATCATTTATTCTTCATTCAAGAGTGCTGTATCCCAATCTTTCCAGACAGGATCGTAACCCATTTGACGAATCCGATGAACGACTTTCTCAACAGGTCGATCATCGGCTATGGCAAACTGTTCCGTAGCATGCTCGCCCTCCGATTGAATGCGTTGGGTTGGCGAAGGCGTGTGTTTGCCTTGTGCTGTTAAATGGAGATTTTCTTTTCCGATTCCTGTATATCCACCGGGTTCTGTACGAGAACCCGCGCTCATCATGGTTACACCCAATTGTGCTAATTCATCTCGAAGTTGAGGCGCTTCGCGAGTTGATAAAACAATGCCAATCTGTGGAAAGGCCATGCGAAACGCACAAATTAATTGAACAAGATCTCGATCACTCATTTTAGTCAGGGGTTGAAATTCACCGGCAGCAGGTCGTAATCTTGGAATAGATATTGTAAAGCAAGCTTTCCAGCATCGTTTAAGTAATTCCTCCAAATGCGAGGCTAGTGCGAGAGCTTCCGTGCGCCAGTCGGCTAGACCAAATAAAGCGCCGATACCAATGTGACGAAATCCTGCCTGGTAAGCTCTATCTGGCGAAGCGCGTCGCCAATCATAATCTTTCTTTGGTCCCATCGTATGCATCTGGGCATAAACCTCGCGATCATAGGTTTCTTGATAAACAACCAATCCTGTAGCCCCTGCTTTGATAATGGGAATGTACTCTTCGATTTCCATGGGTCCAACTTCTAAATAGATAGAAGGTACTCCTATTTTCCTAAGGCGGCACACACATTCGACTAAATAATTGTTATTCACAAACTTTGGATGTTCACCGGCAACTAAGAGGATATTTTGGAACCCTTTGACCATCAAATAATGCGCTTCGATTTCTACCTGCGCTGGTGTAAGAGTGAGTCGTAGAATAGGGTTATCACGCGAAAAACCACAATATCGGCAAATATTAATACATTCATTTGAAAGATAAAGAGGGGCGTAGAGACGCATCGTGAAACCGAAGTATTGTAAGGTTAACCTTCGCGATTCTTTAGCCATGAGATCTAATTTCTCCTCTGAACAGGGTTGAATTAAATCCTCAAATTGAATAAGGCGCCTATTCATAAAATATGATATTTATGACAATACATATAAACCGCAAAAAGTGGAATCTATTATCATAGGCTTGTTTTAATCATTAGATCGATATCAAATATAGCTTCTAGAAAGTTATGTGCTTTTTATTCCTTCCTTTATCGCTCCCTTCATGAAACTTCGGCAAAGCATTTTAGTTACAGGAATTTCTATCTTTCTTTGGGTGTTCCTTCTATCCCCAGAGGCACAGGAAACAAAAAAGATAGATGCAGTTCCTTATCAACTCCTTACCACGGAAGCTACCTACGATACTCGTCCTACACTCTGTAAATCTTCTGATAATACATTATGGGCAGGATGGATTAGTTACACCCATCCTCAAGGAGATTTACTCATGGTTCGTTCGAAGAGCTCCGATAAATGGTCTGCACCAGAACAAGTTACTGCTTCTCATTCACAAATAGTCCGTCCAACTTTATGCGCTGTGAAAGATTCCATTTGGATCTTTTGGACAGAATCCCAAGAAAATGCTCCAGCACGGATTATGTACGCCATCCGAAAGGATGGTAAATGGTCTATTCCTAAAGCACTTTCATCAAAAGAAGCGCCCGCCCAAAATCAAGAAGTGGTTACAGATTCTCAAGGAAGATTATCTGTGGTTTGGCAAGAGTTTTACCACGGGCAGTATGATATCAAGATGCGAACTTACGAAAATGGCGAGTGGGGAAAAGTCTCTACCATTACAGACGATACTTATAATGATTGGGATCCCGTGATCGCCTGTGATTCAAAGGGCGATATTTGGGTAGCCTGGTGCAGTTATCGGTATGGAGATTATGATATTTATATCCGTAACGTAAGCCAGGCTAACACTGAAGAAATAAGGCTTAGCGCACGTGGAGATTATGATCTCCATCCCTCTCTCACATGGGATGAAAACGATCGGCTATGGGTTGCTTGGGATACACTTTTTATTCCGATGCACGGCTCTTCGTACGCCACTTCCCCTTTAGGAGGTGATGGAAGTCATGCCAATTCAGGAGAAGATAATGTCGATGCCCAAATCCGTGTGGTATGTTTAGAAAAAGGATCTATCCTCGAAATTCCTAATGCTACTTCAGCCTTAAAACCGTCCTCGCCTTATAGATTAGCGCACACCGCAACGCCTAAAGTTTCTTTGGGCAAAGATGGCACCCTTTGGATAACTTATCGTGCGCTTTATAATGTTATCCTTGCTGAAACTGGAGGCAGAAAACTTCGTTTCCGTTCTCCATACTGGTGGAATGTATTCGCCCAATCGTATCGTTTTGATTCTTGGAGTGATCCCATTCAGATGCCGGAAAGTGATGGCGCTCTTGAAGAAGTTTCTGTTCTTACCACATCCGAAGGTCTTTGGGTTGCCTACGAAATGGAACATCGCCGAGAATTTGCTCCCAGTCTTCTGCCAAAATTATCCATAGATACTAAGGATACTACTCATCATAATAGTTTTATGTATATGTTAGGGAATAATGGCGATATTTACACAGCCAAAATCGCTTCCCCGCATGAAGGAGAAGCCGCTTTTAAAGGGCTAAAACCACGATTGCCTCTTCCCGGCAAGAGTGTTTCTTTGCGAACTCCTAAGAATATGGCCCAATACAAAGTCCAAGTAGGCGGTAAAAATTATATACTTCTATGGGGTGATCTCCATAAACATTCCAATATTTCTCGGTGCACATCCGGGAATGAACCTGCTCCGGAAGATCATTACAAATACGCGCATGATATTTGCCAGTATGATTTCTTAGTAATCAGTGACCACGCCGAACACACAACCAACTACAACTGGTGGTATCTCCAAAAACTAGCGGATCTTTATAATGTACCAGATTTTCTTTCGGTTTTTTATGGTTACGAATGGTCTGCTAACCAGCCCTTTGGACATCATAATGTCATTTTTCCAAATCGCCCTTCTCCCCTTTTGCGAAACTACATGGAAGAATCCAAAACAACCAAACAACTTTGGACAACACTTGCCAAAACAGGGGAAAAATTCTTAACTATACCCCATACGACTGCTGACCCTATCATGGGTACTGATTGGTCGGAGCATGACCCACGTTATCGCCGCTTAGTGGAAATCTATCAGCCCATTCGAGGATCTTATGAAAGTGAGGGTTGCCCGCGGCAATCTGTTAAAGTTAAAGAAGGCGGTTTTTTCCAGGATGCACTCGCTAAAGGTTATAAATTAGGCACCATTTGCAGTACCGACCACGGATGGGGTGTTGGTTATGCGGTTGTTTATGCCGAAGAAAATTCGCGGCAATCTACTTTCGAAGCACTAACGGATCGCCGTTGTTATGGCTCTACTACCTATGGTCTGGTGGTAGATTTTCGGATGGGCGATTACATGATGGGTGAGGAAATTACTTCCTCAAAATCTTTAGAATTAACCGTGTTTGCTAAAGGAACAGTGCCTTTGCGTTCCATTGAAATCATTAGTCAGGGCAAGATAGTCCATTCTGTAGGTGATTTTAAAAAACCAATTGGTGAAAAAGAAACATATCTCCGCTGGAAACCCAAATCTATTAGCCAAGAACCTATTTATTATTATGCGCGAGTTACCCAAGTAAATGACGAAATGGCTTGGACAAGTCCTATCTGGATCCATGCCAGCAAAGACGATCATTAAAAGAATCTAGATTTGAGCGAGAAGTTGAGAGCCTACAGGTCTTGAAATATAAGATTTATATCCTTCAGCATAACGTGTATTGCAGGATGCACCATCGATCAGAGCATGCGCGAATTTTTCTTCGGAAAGTTTAGTTAACCGAACACTTCGATTTTCCTGCAAATGATCGGTTACGGTGAGCCACGGTGATTTCATGGCATCTTTAAACATGATATCTTCGCAGACAGTACAGATTTCTAGGAGATCAAAAATTACATCGTCAATATTTACATACGTATCCGGCGTAAAATGTTTAGTTTGACGATCAATCCGAAACTGGTAAATCTCTCGCGGTAACTTCCCGGACAATAGTTCCGGTGATTTAAAACAATTAGCATGCATGGCGGCAATTCGCGAGGCAGCGCCCAATGCTACGTGATCCTGGTTCGACTCGTTTTCCCAATGGCAAAAGAGAATATTTGCGCCGCCCACATCCACAAGCATTTGAGAGATTTGATCAACCAA
>CAZNSF010000345.1:0-6356 GCA_964575565.1 uncultured Verrucomicrobiota bacterium
ATCCCATGTATCTGTTCTTAGGTAGAGTAAACCACGCAATAAATAGGTCATTGCGCGTTCGTAAGATTCGCCTTTAAATTTATTAATATCTTCCGCTTTAAATTTACTTAAAGCCTTGCGAGAACGTTCATCGGCGGGTCCCAGAATTTCAACTTCGCTAATCACTTCATCCAGAGCATGTTCGGCATCTTTCCATTCTCCTCTTTCAATAGCGGCAGAAGCTAGCCGCATACGATTAAGAGTGGCTTGGGATTCTCCTTCCAAATAAAGTCGTTGGTAATAGGGTTTAAGGCTCTCCGGAACATTTTGATCAGTCACAAGTTGGATAGCGACGGAAAGGTCTTTTCGCGTTGGATCAGGAGAAGTGGAACAACCTCCTGCGAAAAATAAGGTGGATACCATCGCTACTAATAAAAAGGCCGTATTCATGAAGGCCGGCTTATTTAAAAGAACAATTCACCTATTTTTTAATTTCAAAGTCCGAATTGTAAAATCGGAAACAATATTAAAATACAAAAGCAAAAATATAAAATAAGAACTGAATTTAAATTTGAATTTGTTTCGGATTTCGATATTCGAATTTTAGACAAGCTGTAATCATTAAGAATTACAGCTTCTCTAGCGGTAAACCGCATCTTCGGTGCCTTCCTTTTTCAGCTCATGAAAGCCTTCCCAAATTTCTTGAGAAGTTTCAGCATCAATCAGGCGAAATGTAAAAAGCATGTAATCGCTTTTACCAGCCTGGGTTGCTGTAGATAGGCTGGAAAGTTCACCGGTAAGAAAGTAATCCACACCCGAAAGTTTTTGTTTTTTACTACTGGTTACTTCTCCCTTTTCTTTGAGTTCTTTTTCTTTTTTAAGAGCTTCGATGCGATCACGGGCTACGAAACGAAGTTGACCATTGGCTTTTTCATTGAGCAAAGCCTTCATACGAGTGGCAAAGATTTCTTTATCGATGGCAAAGCGTGTGCGATTTTCGATGGGCAGTAAACCAATAATAGGCGGGTTACCTTTCTGGGATTGGATTTCAGGCGTTTCCAATAATTTACGAACCATTTTATCTGTAGTGATAAGTAAATCTTGAGATTCGATCCCCATGCCCGTAACCGAGCCTTGTGCGCTAGGATCCACATATTGAGGGGCTTGGGCTGTTTTTGAGTTTTCGCTATCACTGCTGACGCAACCGGAAATAAAAGCGATGACAAACGAGAAAGTTAAAACTAGGAATGGATGTTTCATAGGAGATATGACACTTTAAAATACTGTTTCGTTCAACCTTTTTTTTGTTTTCATGGATGTTCAAGCGCCACAACCCTTAACACACCCATATCGCTTAAGCGCATGGTTTTTTATACGCTTCCTTGGGATTATTTATCTGATCGCTTTTGCTTCGCTCGGCAACCAAGTTTTGGGTCTTATCGGAAGTAAAGGATTATTACCGGCTACTCAATATCTACAGGCAGTTAATCTCGCATGTGGGTTTTTCGAGCAATTCTGGAGAGTTCCGACTCTATTTTGGATAGCAGATGGTGATATTGCCTTCATGATCGGTGTGTGGAGCGGTTTGGTTTTTTCGGTGCTACTTATTTTAAATATCGCGCCGCGATATTGTCTCATTCTCCTTTGGGTTCTTTATCTTTCTTTTGTAAGTATCGGGCAAGATTTTTTTAGTTTTCAATGGGATAATTTACTGCTTGAGACAGGTTTCTTAACCATCTTTTTAGCTCCATCCCATTTTTATCGAGGTGAGAAAGGCGAAAAAGAGCCCTCGCGTTTAGCGCGTTGGCTGCTTTTGTGGTTACTCTTTCGGTTTCATATCGAAAGTGGTCTTAGTAAATTATTAAGTGGCGATGAAACATGGCGTAATCTTACTGCCATGAATTATTATTACGAAACTGCGCCGATCCCTACTTGGTTAGGATGGTGGACACATCAATTACCACGCGGATTCCAGGCCATGAGCGTGCTCGGAACTTTTTTTGTCGAGCTAGTGATGCCATTTTTACTTTTTGCGCCGCGTAATTATCGTTATTTAGCAGCTATTTTATTAATTGCCTTACAAATTTTTATTGGGCTTACAGCGAACTATACTTTTTTTAATCTCTTAACAATCAGTCTTTGCTTACTTGTTTTCGACGATATTTTTTGGTGTCGATGGATGAAAGGATTGGAGCGGATTCGCAAAAAATTATTGCGGGCCACATCGCCTCCCATTTTTCGGGTTCCCAAGGCTTTATGCTTTTGTGGCTTTGGATGGATCATTCTTATTTCGATTTTTAATTTTACTGGGAGATATTACAACATTCCTTTTGTGCGCGATCTTATTTCGCTAAATGCGCCACTTCGTTCGATCAATGGCTATGGTTTGTTTGCGGTAATGACTCGACAAAGATGGGAGCTTGAAATTCAGGGAAGTCTAGATGGAATTACTTGGAAAACTCATGCCTTTCGTTATAAACCCGGTGATCTTAAATGCGCACCGCCCTTTGTAGCACCCTATCAACCACGCTTGGATTTTCAGTGTTGGTTTTTAACCTTCGATGGGGGAGGGGATTTTAGACGGAACCGTTATCTTATATCTCTTTTAGAGGGTATCTGTTCGAATAACTCAACGATTCTTAGATTACTTGCAGAGAATCCATTTGGTGAATCCAGTCCTCAATATTTACGACTTAAAGTAAACCGTTACGAAATGACCTCCATTGCTGAAAGGCATCAAACAGGATGTTATTGGAAAATGATCGAATCACGGCCTTGGAGTCCGGTGATGAAGTGTGGTACAGGAAACTGAATTAAGAGCCGAGCGATTGAATCTGATTAATGGTTTTTTCGATATCAGCTTTTAATTGATCTCGGCGCAGGCGATATTCAGCAACTTTCTCTTCGGATGCGCGGGAGGTAAAACCGGTATCCTTTAATTTAGCGGTTACATTTTCTAATTCTTTCTCGAGTTTGGAAATCTGGGCTTGAAGACGTTTTTTTTCGGATTCGATATCTACAAGTCCTTCAAGAAATAAATAAATAGTTCCTAGAGAAGTTAAACTGGAAGCAGTTTGTTTGGGAGCGTTTTTTATAAATTCCAAGGGTTCAGCATTGAGAAGAGTTTTTACAACGTTTACCTCATGCGAGTTCGTATGCCATGACCCTTGAGGAATAATTGCAAAGTGCGCTTTGCGGTTTGTGGGAATACGATAGTTCGCTCGTAGATTTCGAGCAGCCGTAACCATTTGGTATTTCTGCTCCACAAAATTTAAGACTTCAGCTTTTAATCCTAAGCGTTTCTTTTCCGATTCCGTAAAGGCTTGAGGCCATGGAGCAAATTGGATGCTAGAGGCTAGCTCCGAGCCGCGAGCTTCGAGTTCCAAAGTTTGTTTTGTTAATTTGAGGTTTGAGGTTTGAGATTTAAAATTGCGTTCTCCGAACCCTAGCGCTTGCCATAACTCTTCGGTAATAAAGGGCATAAAAGGATGAAGTAATCTTAAAACGGTATGGAGGATATAATCCATCACCGCCAACGTAGTGGTTTTTAAATTTTCATCAGTTCCATAAAGTACAGCCTTAGATGTCTCTAGATACCAATCGCAATAATGGGTCCAAAAAAGTTCATAAAGTTTAGCTGCGATTTGGTTAAATTCGTAGTTATCAAAAGAAGCATTAATTTCACGGATAGCATCATCAAGCCGTAGAAGAATAGCTTGATCATCAGAGGAAAGGTTATTCTCTCGAAGGCTTTCGAAAGAAGTATTACTATTTTGCTGAGGAGAAACTTGGGAGAGGCGTAATCGAACGGCATTCCACAATTTATTGCAAAAATTTCTACCCAGCTCGACTTGTTGTTCATCGAAACGCACATCTAATCCTAGCGGCGCGCAGCGCATAATTCCAAAACGCACGCCATCAGCACCGTATTTGGCGATAAGATCAAGAGGATCAGGCGAATTACCAAGAGATTTCGACATCTTGCGCCCCTGCTTATCCCGAATCATACCGGTAAAATAAACATTACCAAAAGGTTTTTTACCCATGAACTCATACCCGGCCATCATCATCCGTGCGACCCAGAAAAAGATAATGTCCGGTCCTGTAACAAGATCGCTGGTTGGATAAAAAATACCAATTTCTGATTTCTGTTTCCTAATTTCTGAAGATAATTGATGAGGGTCGGAAATCATGGTTGCAAATGGCCAAAGCCATGAGGAAAACCAAGTATCGAGAACATCAGGATCTTGAATCCATCCTTCGCCTTTAGGCGGTTCCATACCGACATGAAGTTCGGATTTCGGATTTCGGATTTCGGATTTCGGATTTTCTTTCCACCATGCTGGAATTCGATGACCCCACCAGAGCTGACGCGAAATGCACCAATCTTGAATATTAGTTATCCAATGCTCATAAACTTTAACCCAACGATTTGGCCAAAATTTAATTTCGCCTTGGGTTACAGCTTTGAGCGATTCTTGGAGAGCAGGATATTTTAGGAACCATTGATCGCTTACCATCGGTTCCACAGGCACATCGGCTCGTTCGCTATAACCCACGTTGTGAGTGTAATCCTCTATTTTTTCGATAAGACCTAGTTCTTGAAGATCAGCCACAACTTTTTCGCGACATTCATAGCGATCTAGTTTTTCGTAATCTTTGCCAGTTTGATCAGTCATTTTTCCATTAAAACCAATCACTTGGATTTGGGGTAATTGATGGCGTTGACCGATTTGAAAGTCTGCAGGATCGTGCGCAGGTGTAACTTTTACACAACCAGTACCAAACTTTGGATCAACCGCTTCATCGGCAATAATAGGAATTTCTCTATTTGTTAATGGCAACTTTACTTTCTGACCGATTAAATGTTGATATCGCGGGTCTTTTGGATTTACAGCTACTGCGGTGTCGCCAAGCATCGTTTCCGGCCGCGTGGTTGCGACTACCAATTTTGGATTTTGGATTTTGGATTTTGGATTTCCTATCAGTGGGTAGCGGATGTACCATAGATGTCCTTTAGTTTCCTTCATGATGACTTCTTCATCAGAAAGGGCGGTATGGGAAACCACGCACCAATTAACTATTCTATGGCCGCGGTAGATGAGACCTTTTTTGTAGAGTTCCACAAAAACGTAAGCGACCCATTTTGAATAGTTGATCCGAGGATTAGGATCACGTGCATCGAGTCCATCCATGGTAAAAACCGTCCGCGACCAATCGCATGAACAGCCTAGTTTTTTAAGCTGCTGGAGGATAATGCTCCCATGTTTATCTTTCCATGCCCAAGCACATTTAAGAAATTCTTCGCGTCCAAGATCATGACGCGTTTTCTTCTCAATTTTTTTTAGTTCGCGTTCCACCACGTTTTGGGTAGCGATTCCTGCGTGATCAATGCCTGGCAGCCAGAGAACTTCAAAGTCTTGCATACGTTTGCGTCGAGCTAAAATATCTTGAATCGTGTTATTAAGCACATGACCCATCGTTAAAACTCCCGTGATATTGGGGGGCGGGATAACGATGGAATAGGCTTCTTTAAGACCTTTGGCGCGTTCTTGTGCTTTTTGCGCTTCGGTTAGACCCTGACCATTAAAAGCGCGCGATGGATCTGCTCGGAAACAGTTCTCTTCCATCCATTTCGCGTACCACTTATCTTCGACAAGCGATGGATCGTAAGCTTTTGGTAGATCGGTCATGGGATAATAGAAATAGAGCGCCACTATAAATTGTCATATCGAGCTAGGCGAGAAATCTCTTTAGCTCGATTCTCCACGCCTTTCCAAAGAGGGGCAGGTGGGGGAGGTAAATACAAGAAGTATATAATCCAACATCCTTGAAAATTCGAACTTGAACTTCGAATTTTCAATGATAGATTAAAGCTATGTTACCTCGCCCTACATTAATGGAAAAGTTGAGAGTTAGTTTACGCCGAGCTCCAGTAACGGCTTTACTAGGCCCACGTCAATGCGGTAAAACAACATTGGCACGATTGGTAAGACAGCAATATCAGGTGGTCACTTACTTTGATCTGGAGGATCCAGCAGATCTTTCGAGTCTTAATGAGCCTATGAGCGTTCTTCGCCCACTAGAGGGGCTTGTGATTATTGATGAGATTCAGCGACGTCCAAATCTTTTTCCCATTCTACGTGTTTTGGTAGATCGCCGCCCATTAAAATGTCGTTTCCTTATTCTTGGAAGCGCCTCAACAGACATGCTCCGCCAAGGATCTGAATCTCTTGCAGGGAGGATCGAGCTAATCGAAATGGGAGGTTTTGACTTATCCGAAGTGAGTAAAACGAAAGAACAAAGACTGTGGTTGCGAGGAGGATTTCCATCTTCTTTTCTGGCAAGAAGTGAAAACGAAAGCTGGGTTTGGAGAG
>CAZNSF010000346.1:0-3625 GCA_964575565.1 uncultured Verrucomicrobiota bacterium
GTACCGGCTTGTACCCGTCGCCAATCCTTAGGAAACAAGGCTGTGTATGGATTACCACCCCATAAGAGCACACTCAATTCTCGCGATGAAATAGTCGTTTGCGCGTAACCCCTCTTTCTGCACTTGTTGAAAGCTAGGTTAGTGTTCCAGTAAATTCTGTACATGATATTTTTTCATATGGAGGATTTATGAAACTTGTAAAAGAGTTCTCTGCCAACCAGTCTTCAAAGATTGAGCAGCAACTTGCCAATTTTAAAACAACCTTTTCTCCTTCGCGGCAGAATCGTTACCCAAAATTTCTAAAGATGCTGGTGAGAGAGGCTGTTGCGCATGGATACCAGATTAGGCGCTTGCGGGAGCTCACCGGTGTTTCGCGGTCGGTTCTGCACCAATGGAGTAAATGCTTGGTAAAGGAGCGAAAAGTAAATATTCGACAACTTAAGGTGGTGGGAAAGCCAGCGACTGATGCAGCACCAGCTATCATTCGTTTTCCATCGGGTATTGCTGTCGAGTTTAGCCGTTCCTCTGATTTGACTAGTGAGATTATGGGATTCTTAGGCGCTGTGGGGGTGAGTCATGCTTCCCATTGCTAAACTTCAAAATATTTACGTGGTAATGCACCGAGTAGATTTTCGCAAAGCGCATGATGGGCTTCTTGCTGAATGTTACAATCTTGGCCTAGATCCATTTTCTGGTGATGTGGTACTTTTTATCGGGCGCTGTAAGCGGCGGATGAAACTGATTTTTGCAGATGATTCGGGTCTATGGCTAGCCTTTAAACGTTTTAGCAGTGCCACCATGAAAACAGCTTTTTGCTTTCTTTCCGAGCCAAAGGCAGACACGATTTCGTTTGCCGAATTGCAAATGTTTTTTGAAGGATCACGCTACAAAATAGAAAGAAGAATAAAAAAAGCGTGACAACACCTTAAATTTAAAGCAAAACTATGGGCAAGAATTCGCTAATGCGTGTGATGTTTGCCCATGGCTGCTTTTACTGCCGCTCTGAAACTTGCAACTCCAACTACCCTTGATATCGATCAAGCTGTTGCTTGGGTAAAAGACCATAAAAATACCATCCCCACATGCGTTTTTGCTGTTGTTACTTTTGTAGCAACACTGCGCAGTGAACTGGAAAAAGCCAAACAAAAAGCTTCCCATCTTTTAGCCTTCGTACGTGAGCAACTTGGGTTTACTCCTAAAAGCGAAAGAGGTACTACCCAAGCTCAAGAAGCTGTTGTTGCAAAATTAGAAAAAAAGGGAGCAAAAACTGTAGAAGAGCGTATCGCATTACTCAAAGAAAGACGCCGTAAATTAAGCAAACAAATTCGCCGTTATGAAGATAGGCTTGGCAAAGTTAGAAAAAAAAGGCAGAAAAAGCCTACGGCAAAGAAAATAGCAACATCTGAGCTTCTTCCGTTAGAGAAAGAATCGTTTGTATCCTCGGAGGAGCGTTTGTTTTCTGGCAACATTGGCAAATTAACCCATGATCCTAAAAAAATTGTGATTAACCGCATAGAAAATTTTGATAATCTTCGCGGACTCCACAACGGTTTTGATAATAGAAAGCGCTATGAGTACGGTGTTAGCACCAAGGAAATCAACCTTAAAGTTGAGACGGTAACGGATATAAAAACAGGCAAGAGTGTGACTGCCTCAACCGATGAGATTGGCCCACCCAATTCTCAAGCTACATGGACTGCCATAGTCAACACTATTATTTGTGTTATTGGCTATGCAATACCGCTAAATCGTCTTGCAACCATGCTTACGCCAAGTTGTCCCTATTTTACTTCCAGCCGCTTATGCTCTTTTCTTGATTATGCTGGTGAGCTTTTTTCTGTTATTTATACCCATCTTGGAGAAGGTATTTCAGATGCGGACTGGCTGATGGGCGATGACACCAAAACCAGAGTTATCGAAATATCACAAGCACTGGCGACTAACGGAGCAATAAAAGAAGTGGATGATGAGAGCCTCATTGGTCGTATAGCCAGTACGTTTGGAAGAATTTTTGCCAAAAAGCGTGGAACCGGCAATAAAAAGCAGCTTAATGTTTCTGTGGTTATTGGCAAAACGGAAGCTTCTGATCCCCGCAGCTTTGTATTTTTTTTCCGCACCCACCTTGGCACGCTTGGTGATCTCTTAAGTAAAATCATTGAGATGCGGAATCCTAAAAAGAAATTGCTAACAATTTTAAGCGACATGTCGAGCAATAACCGTGTGACTCCGTTACTTTATAAAAAATTTCAAATAACACATGCAGGTTGCGGAGCCCATGCCAGAAGACCATTCTGGCGTCACAAACAAAAAGATGAAGATCTTTGCTACTGGATGCTTTCAGCCTTCCTGATATTGGAGCAAATCGAAGATCGGCTCGATGACCTCGGGAGAACGCGAGAAAGAATCATGCGCTATCGTGGGCGTTATGCAAAAAAAATATGGGAAGCGATAAAAAAGCGATGCGCAAGTGTAATGGCAGGAGAAAAGATCTACGGGGACTATTGGCCCAAGAGTTCCCATATCTACCAAGCTTGTGCATACATCATAAAATATTACCATGAACTGACCCGTTATCTTGATGACCCAAGGCTTAGCAGCACTAATAACTTGAGCGAGCGAGTATTGCGCTGGGATAAGATCATGCAAGATACGAGTAAGTTTCGCATGAGCGAACGCGGTAGACTAAATGTGGATATTTTGCGAACCATTGTCCATACGTGTTCAGCCGCTAAGGTGGATTTACGAGATTACTTGATTTTTGTCTTCAAAAATCGCAAGAATGTTGAAGCTGATCCAGCTTCATTCACCCCCTATGCTTTTGCCAAACAACAAGCTTCCCCCTTGCCATCATAATTAAATTGTAATTTAGCAGTCAACAAGTGCAGAAAGAGGGGCTACTTTGTTAGGATGGGTTTACTGGTTACAATTTATTGAGCAAATGAAAAGTCCTTCCCATCGACTACAAGTCCCTTAATGACTGCACCTCCACTATTGTCAATGGCCACTTTGGCAGAAAGCCCGCGGCCGGTGATTCGCTCGAATTCCCTGCCACGCCCTTCTGGGACAAAGAAACTTTCGATTCCGTACCTCACCGTTAATCGATCGTGACTTACCCGTTGCACAGTGCCTTGTATGAATATGCCAGCCTTGGGCTTTGTGCTTTCAATGGCAGTCACCACCCCAAGACCACTACTAACATCGAGAGATGCGTAAATGTCGACACCTTCAACTGGCGCCGTTCCCATGTGAACGGTTGATGCGCTGACGTTACTAATATCATAATTTAGAACCACGTAGTCTCCACGAAAGAGGTCGCGCGGATCGACTGGCCGCAATTTCAAAAGGACCTCTTTCCCAGTAATTATAGTCCACTCATAATAACCTATAATTCCACCCAAGAGGCAAACCCACATGGCAGCAGTTGCTATGAAAATTTTCTTGCGTGATTGATTTATCATTTGACGCCATATTTTTGCCTAAGAGCCCGACGCTGCTTCTCTAGGAACGACCCTCCGCCCAGCAGCAATACACCTGCACCAATAAAAAATAGCGAGCGTGGAAGCAAGTTGTAACAGAAATCAAAGTAACGAAGAATAGCGAGAAGAACAAAGTAATGCATTCCTAT
>CAZNSF010000347.1:0-3510 GCA_964575565.1 uncultured Verrucomicrobiota bacterium
ATCCAATAAGAACATTGCCTTCCAGATCAAACTGGAGATCAAACATGTTACCTCCTCCATTAGGAAGTGCAGGAACATCCAATCGTCTCCATGTTTTGCCATCGTCCGATGAACTCCAAACTCCATCTCCTTCGCCGGATACATAAAGATCACCGGTCACCGGATGTATGTTAAATGCATAGACTGCGGGTGGCTTTGTTTGACCCGGGATTTTTTCCGCAGGCGATGTTTGTTCAAAAGTTTTGCCATCCGTAGTAACATAAACAGGCATTCCGGTCCCCCATCCACCTGCTGAAAAGAACTTATCATTTTTTGTTACGGATAGATAACCCTTCTTCCCTCCGGGAGGGATAGGCTCTAGCGGACCTCCATTTACAGATGAAAACAACCGACGCTTTTTTTCACTGGGAAGAGCCCCTATTGCATAAACGGTTCCCTTAGGCCCTATGGTCATGTAAGTAACTGAAGAAGTGATCGACTTTTCCTGCCCTGTCTTTTTGATTTTTACCGTCTCAGTGTAAGCTGCATTATTGGCATCAATATAAGACCAGCTCTTGCCATCATACCGCGCAATAAAATGCTTTTTATCTTTACGTACCGCAAAGAGCATCTCTCCGGGAGAAGTGGCAGGAAAGGAAAAATCAAGGATCTCATCAGCTTCTAAACCATTTACCAATGAAGGTGTAAGAGCTATCCATCCCTTTAATCGATGCGCATTAATCTCTTCGATTGAAAGTTTCGCTTTCTTTTGATCTTTCGAAGGCGCTTGTTGTTCTTTGTTCTTTTCTACTCCTAATAAGGCACCGCCATTTTGTCCGCTAGCATTAAGGAATACCAAGAAACAAAACCCTAATGATAACAAAAAAAATAGAGCCGATAAGTCCTTTCTAAAAAATAGCCGCTTCATAACATAGAATAGTGTCATAAGTTTATTAGTTAAGGTTTTTGTAAAAGGCTATACTCACACCCCCCCCTACAGATAGAGGGACAAAGCAACAAAGTGTGACAATCTTTTTTTAAAAACTTTCTGTACCCTATCCTAATCCAATTTTTGCTAGTTTGCCATTTTTTAGATTTAACTTAAAAAATGGCGTTAAAGTTTATCTTGCCGTGCGACGAAACAGGAACTGAATATCAACAACTTACAACAAATTTGAAGCCTGATGGATCTCATCTTGTGGAGCCCCACGGGCAGGAGCCCGTGGCACCCTGCGGAGGCGGGTGGGTAAATTATTATATAAGAGAACCACTAATATTTAGCACCAATGACCATACATAAATTTAATAAAACTAAAGGGGGTACCCTTTCTTTGCTTGCTGCGATAAGATCCCTGAGATCACTTTTCTATTATTTATCCCTAGCTTAAAGAAGCTCTAAAAAGTATAAACAACCATACAACAACCACCATGCCCATAAAAAAATTTACTCTAACTAGATTTATTGTATGGATGGAGTTAAACATTAATTTTGAAATGGAACCAGCGGAGATTTAATGCCGGTCGAAATTTTACAAGAAGATCTTCAGAAATTACTCGCCACAGGTTCACGCCGGATCCATTTGGTAGGGGTAGCCGGTAGCGGCATGAGCGGCTTGGCACAGTTACTTGCGCAACACGGTCATCAAGTAACAGGATCTGATCTTGGCGAAGAATCAAATTCTCAAATCTTCCATCAATTAGGAATCCGGTGTTTTCGTGGGCATAGTCCGGAATATATCACTAATCCTGACTTTGTTTGTTATTCATCGGCTATCCCTAACGACAACCCAGAATTACTGGAAGCGCAAAAACGCGATATTCCTCTAATACGACGCGCTCGAGCATTAGCAGCATTGGTACCGCCTCAACGCGCCATTGTGATTTCTGGAACACATGGCAAAACAACTACCTCTGCCATGATTGCGCATATTTTATGCGCTACAGGCAACTCCCCTTCTTTTTTTGTAGGTGCATCAGCTCCCAATCTAGGTGCCAATGCCCAAATAGGGTCCGGGAAAGATTTTGTGATCGAAGCAGATGAAAGCGACGGAACCATGCTTGAATTCAAGCCCTATCATTTGGTGATTCTTAATATCGAAGCTGAACATTTAGATTTTTATAAAAACTTGGAAGAAATCGAACGATCTTTTAAAATACTTGCTAGCTCTGCAACCGGACATGTCGTTTACTGTGCAGATGATGCCGCTGCGGTGCGTGTAGGCTCTCAATTAAAAAACGGCATCCCTTACAGTATCCATAAATCTCCAACTATAAAATCCGATTGGCGGACTACTAATATTTGTGTGGAACCAGAAAAAACTTGTTTTGATGTATGGCATGGAGAAAATTGCCTTGGATCGGTTATTCTATCAATCCCTGGTCAACATAATATCTCCAATGCTCTCGCAGCGCTTGCGGTGACATCTAAGCTTGGGGTTAAATTCCAAGAAGCAGCCATTGCCCTTAAAGAATTTTACGGCGCGCGCCGTCGCTTCGAAAAACTTTTTGAAAACGAAGACTTTTTAATGGTCGATGATTATGCGCATCATCCCACAGAAATACGCTCCACGATCGAAGCTGCACGGCAAAAGAAAAATAAACGTATCGTGGCTGCTTTTCAACCTCACCGCTATACCAGAACCAAAGCATTGTATCGTGATTTCGCCCAAGCACTAGATACCGCAGATCGTATATATATCACCGACGTCTATGCTGCGAGTGAACTACCTATCCATGGAGTGGATGGTAAACTTATCGCCGACACTCTTTTGTCCATCACTAAAAAAAATAAGGACCAAGTAACTTATGAACCTAGCCTATGGCGTTTAAAGGAAATGATTGGCAAAGAGTTACAACCCGGAGATCTAGCACTGATCATGGGCGCTGGAAACATCAACCAAATTACCCAATCGCTTGCAGCAGAACTACGTGTTTATAGCGATCTTCATGCATTAGTAAGTCGTGATACTATTTTTCGACGCTACGAACCGATGGCCAAACATACTTCCATGCGCGTAGGCGGTTCTGCTAAACTTTGGATAGAACCGGCCCACCAAGAAGATTTAGCTAGAATCTTGCGCTATTGCCACGAACGCCGAATAGCTGCAAAAGGCAACCCTATTTTAGAACGCGTGCTCGGAATAACCCTTGTGGGGCGTGGATCCAACTTATTGGTACGCGATGCAGGAATTTCGGGTGTAACCATTCATCTTGGAGCTGAAAACTTTTCGAAGATTTCACTTGAAGACGAACATGTGGTTGCTGGTTCGGGAGCTAAATTAAAACAGGTGGTGATGTTTGCCAAACGCGCAGATCTTACCGGCTTAGAATTCTTAGAAGGCATTCCTGGCAGTATTGGCGGCGCCTTATGGATGAATGCTGGCGCTATGGGAAACAGCATTTTTGACATAGTAGAATGTGTGCGTATCATGGATATGCAAGGCAATATCTTAGAAAAACTTCCTTCCGAATTGGATATAGAATATCGCGCGTGCAAAGGACTGCGGAACCATGTGGTTCTCTCCGCCATTT
>CAZNSF010000348.1:0-3270 GCA_964575565.1 uncultured Verrucomicrobiota bacterium
ATCCTTATCGTACCCATCATTGCGCTGAATTGCGAAAAACCGATATCGACCAAGAGGTCATCCTCTCTGGTTGGGTAAGCGCACGCCGCGATCATGGCGGCCTCGTCTTTATCGATTTACGGGACCGTGAAGGATTAACCCAGATTGTTTTCGATCCGCAAACTCTACCGGAAGCTCACGACCTGCGCTCGGAATATGTAGTATGTGTTCAAGGTAAAGTGGTTGCGAGACCAGAAGGTACCATCAATTCGAAACTAGCAACAGGCGAAATTGAAATTAAAGCCACACATCTCCAAATGCTAAGTAAATCCGAAGTTCCGCCTTATCCATTAGATGAAGATAATGTGAACGAAGATTTGCGCTTGCAGTATCGTTACTTCGATCTTCGAAGATCCAAAATGGCTAAAAATATCCGTATACGCCATCGAATAACTAAAATTGTGCGAGACTACTTTGATGAACAAGGTTTTTTAGAAATTGAAACGCCCATCCTTTTTAAAAGCACTCCTGAAGGAGCACGCGAATACCTTGTGCCTTCACGGGCAAATCCAGGGCTCTTTTACGCCCTTCCGCAATCGCCACAACAATTTAAGCAACTTCTCATGGTGGCTGGCCTGGATAAATATTTCCAACTCGCGCGCTGTTTTCGAGATGAAGACTTACGCGCAGACCGTCAACCGGAGTTTACCCAAATTGATCTCGAGATGTCGTTTATTGACCGAGAAGATATCTTCCATTTGATCGAAACCATGTTCCATCGAATTTGGAAAGAAGTTCTTAATTTTGAAATCTCCACCCCTTTTGAGAGGATTACCTACCACGATGCCATGGAATGTTTTGGTTCCGACCGACCCGATCGACGCTTTCATATGCGGTTAAAAGATTTTACAGATACTTTTCGCTCAAGCACTTTTAAAGTTTTTGCGAATGCAGTTACTGCCGGCGGTGTGATTAAGGCTATCAATGCAAAAAAATTTGCATGCGCCACCCAAGGCCAAATCGATTTACTCACTGAACAAGCTAAGACCGCGGGCGCTAAAGGAATGGCTTGGATTAAGGTTGAAAATGGAACCTGGAAATCGCCCATTGTAAAGTTTTTGAATGATGCTGAAAAACAGACCTTAACCGAACGCTTACAAATCGAAGAAGGCGATCTCATTCTTTTTGCAGCAGACCAATGGTTATCGGCCTGCGAAGTTCTTGGTAAGCTCCGCGTGATAGTTTCCGGGATGCTCCAAAAACAAGGCCTGCTTTCTATTCCAAAAAATGCTTACGATTTCTTTTGGGTAATTGATTTTCCGCTTATTACATTTGATCACGAAACCCAAAAATATAAATCATCTCATCACCCTTTTACGGCACCCGTTGAGGAAGACGTGCCGATGTTGACCACCGAACCCACTAAGGTGCGAGGTAAACACTATGATATTGTGCTTAATGGCATGGAACTGGGTGGCGGATCCATCCGGATCCATCAATCTGATGTGCAACGAAAAGTATTTGAAGATGTGCTAAAAATTCCGAAGGAAATTACTGAATCTCGTTTTGGATATATCCTGAAAGCCTTTGGCTATGGCACCCCACCCCACGGAGGAATTGCTTTGGGGTTTGACCGTATTGTGGCTACAGTTTGTGGAACTGAAAATATTCGTGAAGTGATTGCTTTCCCAAAAAACGCAAGAGCACAAGATTTAATGGCGGGTGCACCTGGTGAAGTTGAGCCTAGGCAGCTGCGTGAATTAAAGATTCGCACTGAAGTTAAAGAATAAGAAGGATTTTACCTCCTCTAACCACGTGGCATTGTGGTCCCACTTATCAAAGAAGAGAATTATTATCTCTCTAAACGTGGAAACATTTTCTGATCAAAGCGCACAAAACGATTGCCATGTCGTGTGCTTAAACGAAAGGCTTCGTTCACTGCAGTTCCAATCAATGCCTGTGCTGGCAAAGGCCTGGTTTTTTCGAAAAGCTGAAGAAGTTTTAAACGCCCTTGCAAACCTGCTGCATGCAAACGGCGAATATCATCTAGCGGCTGAAGAAGGCTTTCTTCTCCGTACCCTTGCCATGTGGTACACGAAAAATCTTCCCAGTCGTTATAAGATTTAAAAAAATAGGGATTGTACCGCTGAACACCACCCGTTTGGGTTACAAAATTGGTATTACGATCTGCATGATCTGCTCGATACTCACCTTCGGTACAAGTAAGCTGTAATCCTTGATTCGTAAGGTTAGGGTTTGAATCGGGCAAAATCCATGATGTTTGAATATAAAGAACCGAACCATTCTCCCATTCCACAATTGCTTGGGCAGCATCAAATGCTTTTTTACCAAGTTTAGGTAATAATTTGGCCTGCGCAAAACCTGCAACACGTTTGGGTTTAAGCCCTGTAATAAAATGGTAAGCATCAACATAATGGCAGCCAATGTATTCGAAAGATGAACTTTGATCTGCCCAAAGCGCAAAATTTTTAAGAGGCATTTCGCGCCGCTCCTCAATCCAAGCATGGCCACATAATGCCTCGCCCAATTCGCCTGTACTGTATTTATACTTTGCCGCACGAATCGATTTATCATGGCGCTTATGATAATCCGTATAAACATATAGATTTTTCTTCTTAGCTAATTTTGTAATTTTGTATGCCTCCGCTACTTTTAAACAAAGCGGTTTTTGAACAATCACATCGTGGCCATGAGCAAGGGCATCCAGAACAACAGGCGTATGCAAGTGATCCGGCGTAGCTACAATCACTGCAGCAGGTGCCTTTAATTCTTGGAGCGCTTTTTGATAACAACGAGGATCGGATTTTTTGCTGCCATGCGGCAGACCTATCCATTCTTCATTTGCAAATTGTTTACGCAATTGAAGAATGGTTTTAGCGCGTCGCGTAACTACAGTTACCCGGTTAATCCAAGCTTTGCGCCTAGCTTGAAAAATAGTTGGTAGAATCACTTCGGCAGTAATCATCCCGCCTCCAACAATCAAGACGTTTAAAGGAGAAAGAATCGAATAAGACATTTCCGAATGCTACTAAACTTTTAGCGGCCCTGTCAAATCTAGCAGCGCTGCACTTGATACTCAAGGCTTGACCTGTCTTCTCTATTACGGCTGTTTGGAAACGTGAGCTTCCAACCCATCCGTGCAGTAATATTCGATATTGGAATGGTTTTGTTGAAATTCGATTTCGACTTTAGCATCGAAAAATTAAAGGACCATTGCAAAGTCAGGCCAGAGGAAATCGCCATGTTGCTCTGGAGTAGCGGTGCAGTTGA
>CAZNSF010000349.1:0-4926 GCA_964575565.1 uncultured Verrucomicrobiota bacterium
TTTGCCCGCTAAATACGCAAAAAACCCTAAATAGATGAGAGATTCTCTAACTAGATTTGGGTATACTTGCACTTGAAGAACTCCGACTCTCAAATAAAAAATCTGCCGAGTTTTTCGAAGGTTGGAAAGATGGTGGTACAAGCTCGACCTATAGGGATTACTTTAAGGAATGGTTAACTAATTTGCGTGTAGGCCTTTGGCGTATGGCTTGGGTGGATCAAGATGAACTTCGTTTTTTGCAAATCTGGCAAAAGCATTTAAAGGCTGCGCGTATAATTATCGCTACTAAATCTTGCTTGAAGGGTCAACCCATTTTGGGTGAAGCAGATACCTTAATTTGGCCAAATAACGCTTATGATTATTTTAAACATTATTTTTCTTATGAGTCGTTGTATGGGATAGCTTTTGAAGATTGGGGTTACGGCGTAGTAGATGGAGTATATAGAGCCTTTATTATTTTAAAATGTATTGATTATGAAATTCAGCGGGGGATGACCATCACGGTCATTGCCTTAAAACGTTACCACTTAAAATTTGGAAAGTATCCTGTAAACCTACAAGAGCTCGTGCCAAATTATTTATCGGATCTCCAAATTGATTATATGGATGGCAAACCTCTTCGATATTTTCTAAATCCGGATGGAACATTTACTCTCTATTCGATTGGAGTAGATGGGGTAGATGATCACGGCAATCCAGCTTCAAAACATGGCACATCCTATAACACTCTTTTTGATGGTCTCGATATTGTTTGGCCAACACGAGCTACGATGAAAGAAATTGAGAAGTTGAAAGAGATTAAGTGATTGAGGGATTGAGTGAATGAATGAACTCGAGGCCCTGCGGTTAAAGCCCATGAAACATCTTTTTAGAGTCTTTTCGTGTATTTAGCGGGCTAAAACTGTTTGACCAAGCCGCCAAACAGAACACGCCAGCGGCGTGTACTCCCTATTAATCTTGAGGTCCTCCATATGCCTGACGGCGTAAACGTTTGCCAGCTTCTTCTTCGATCACTGCAATAGGACGAGCAGTTTGGAGCGCTTCGCCTTCGTATAAAATGTGTCGATCATGGTTTTCGTCTGTAACCAATTGATTGACATATTTAGGATCCCAACCTGATTTTGTATGCGCCTCGAGATAGCCATTTTTAGTTTCGATAGCCACGCCATCGTTTTTCATCGTCCAAATTTCTGCGCTACGATTATCACGACGGCGCAACGCTTCCGACTCCTGATCGCTTAAAGAATGTTTGCCGCCTTCCGGAAGATTTGTTTGATAAACATTCACCTTCATCGCAATATCTACCTTGAGCGGTTCCGGTGTATCTAAATGAACCGTTGTACAACTTGTGAGTAAGCCGCACGCTATCACCAACGCTATGGACATATGTATCGGCCTAAGGATCAATCTCCCCTCCTTAGTAAGGAGGGGTTGGGGGAGGTCTAGATCCAAATACTGACCTCCTCTAGCTCCTCCTTGGCAAGGAGGAGAACAGTTTTGTTTTGCGCATGAAATCTTTTTTAAAATCATTTTTAATTTTTAATTTTTAATTTTTCATTGTGATCTCCATGCCACTGAAGGTCAAGCTTTCGAGAGCCGCGATCGCCTTCCGAATTAAAGTTAACCGTAGCATCCGGCCTAGCATACTTCACCTCCAAAACATAATTTTTATAGGGGTATTCTTTTAAATTCCCAACAAACGTTTCCAGGAGTTCACGCCGAATGCCTTCTGTATTTTTTTGGATTCGTTCCAATAAAATATCAATCGAATGGATTTGGATAACCCCTTTCGAAAGTGAATTCAACTTTAAATCCCCTCTCAATTCTAAGGCTTTACCCTCTACATCGAAGCCGAGCCCCGCGCGCCCATTCATGCTAAAAACTTCGCTATCCATGGCATTGGAAATTTCACCGGTTTCTACATCCGAAGCCGAACCCCAAACTCGCCATGGCTCGCTACTGGACCAACCACACATCATGCCGCCATTGATATACCCTTTTGCAAAAGATCCGCCAAAATTACCACTGATAAGTTTAGGATCGAATGTAATCGAGAGCCAGGGGGCATTTAACTCCATATCTTTCCAACGAATAGCATCTACATAAAGGGTATTCACCACATTATTCGCGGGTCTTGGAGCGGTTGATCCAACTTTAGCAGTAATCTCTTGGGGTTCTCCTAAATTGAATGCAATTTTGCCTCGAATATTTTTAAAAGACATTTGTTCCTTTTCCCAAAACAAATCTTGATTTGGAATTTCCAACTCGTTTTGGAATTCAGCCAAACTTAAATTTTTAAGCCGCAGATCCTTGCGGCTGGTTTTAAATCTAAATGGATATTGAATTGAGACTTCATGGAGACGGGTAATATCGAGTTGGCCATCGCGAATTTCAAAAAAATGAACCTGCCATTCGGGACCAGAAGATTCGGGTTGCGACGGTTTTGATACATAAGCTTTGCGGAGCTCTTCGACAAACCAAAAAAACCCGCGGTCAATATCAAGAATGGGACGATTAAAAACGAGTGAGTCTAATTCGCGAGAGCGCAACCCTGCAAAACGAAATTCCACGACGATGCTCTCCATGGTTAGAAGAGTTACTGCAAGATCCACCGGTGAGTGGATATGGATTTGGCGTAATTCGACGGTCCGTTTTGCTTGGAGATCGGTTTCGGAAAGTTTGCCTCCTAATGGAATATCTTTAAACTCTCCCTCCATTTCCAGGTCCAAAGGCGGCACGCTCTTTCCAAGACCAATGACAACGAGCCCACCGCGTTCAATTGTAAGTTTACCTAAATACCATGGCTGACCAATTTGCAAAACAGAGGGATCTTTTAAAGAATTTTTACCATCCCCAAGTTTGGAGAGTTCTTCTAAATCGACAAAGAGCCTTGCGCCTTCTAGCTTTAATTCTTCTAAGTGTTGATGAAAGAGTTTCTTCCAATCCCAAGTAAGTGTCATGCGCGGAACTTTTAAGATTTTGCCGAAACTTGCATTTTCAACAACAATCGATTGCTTCGATTTCCAATGGACCTGATCGGCAGTAAATTGACTCTCCGGCGCTATCTTTTTTACAGTATAAAGAAGAACATCTTTAGGTCTCCAGATTAGAAGCGCTGCAAGGATACCCACTAAAACCAAAATCAAAACTACTAGTCCAATTACGCCGCGAATCAACCGCCGTAACCACTTAGCTTTCACTCAAACCTTTACAGGAACGGCTTTCTTTTTAGCGTCCTCTTTTGCAAGCCACTCTTCCCAAGATTTTCCAGCAGCAGGATCTTCACCCGTAAAGGCAATGCTGGCTATTTCGGAATATTTAAAGCGGGATTTTTCTGGATTATTTTCTAACATCATTTCTACAAAGGGTTCTGAGCAACGCGAAGATCCTTTTGCTTCCCGATTATAGATGTAACCCACGACATGGCGGCCATCCTTTAAATGAAGAGTTACATTGCCACGATAATCAAAGGCCTTCTCTATTTCTGTATTTAAATTGCCCATGGGTTCTTTTTTTAAGTATTGAGATTTATTTTTAAGTTTTTCCATTCTCCCCAGGCTAACCATTAACACATAAATCGGTCATTGCTTCGGCGAAGAATATTCTCCTCCTTAACAAGGAGGAGTTAGAGGAGGTTTTTTATTCAGAACGATTTACCTCCCCTAACCCCTCCTTAGTAAGGAGGGGAAAATCTTTCATCCACCTCCAATAAAGCTATTTCTTGATGGATACAAAGTCGAAATTTTCGCTTCACTTTACAGTTTCTAGCTCTTCTTCGTGATGATGATTGCAAGCGCCGCTACCACAACCTTGTGCTTGAGCTTGGACTGGATCGTGAATATTCAATGGACCATGTCCATTACCATTTGAAGTAGTAGAAGATTGGCCAATGCCATTTTTCAAGGGACGGCTTGCACCTAGCCCACGCAAGGTAAGTTTTACGGTACGCGCAAAGCCTTTCCAACTGCCAAAGGTATCATCCACAGCCGTAGCTTCGTAACCACAATGCACCATGCAGTTTGCGCATTTAGGATTTCCTGATTTGCGGCCATATTGATCCCATTGAGTTTCTTCAAGAAGTTCTTTAAATGTAGGGGCATATCCTTCGCTTAAAAGATAGCAAGGCTTCTGCCATCCAAAGATATTATAAGTGGGATTTCCCCATGGTGTGCATTCATAATCTTGCCTTCCCATTAAAAACTCGAGAAAAAGTGGTGATTGATTAAATGTCCATTCCTTTTTGGGATTGCTCAAAACTTTTGTAAATAATTCTTTCGTACGATTCCGCGGCAAGAAATGCTCCTGATCAGGCGCCTTGGAATAACTATAGCCCGGCGACATCATCATGCCTTCTACTCCAAGTTCGGTCATGGTATCGAAAAAGGCGCGTACGCGATTCGTATCTGCGCCTTCAAAAAGGGTGGTATTGGTCGTTACACGAAACCCGCGTTTAAGAGCCTCGCGAATAGCTTCGGTAGCAATATCATAAATCCCTTCGCGACAAACTGCATGATCATGATCTTCTTTTAAACCATCCATGTGCACACTAAAGGTAAGAAATTTCGATGGAGTAAAGAGATCGATTTTGCGCTTCAATAAAATAGCATTGGTGCAGAGATATACGTATTTCTTGCGCGCGACGAGCCCTTCCACAATTTCTTTAATTTCTGGATGAATCAAAGGTTCCCCGCCTGGAATACTTACAATTGGCGCGCCGCATTCTTCGACCGCTTGGAAACACTGTTCGGGCGTTAACCGTTTCTTTAAAATATGTTCGGGATATTGAATCTTGCCGCAGCCAGCGCACTCCAAGTTGCAACGGAAAAGCGGCTCGAGCATTAGTACCAAAGGATATTGCTTTCTGCCTCTCAACTTCTGACCAATTACGTATGAAGCAACCGTATAAGCTTGCGAAATAGGTACAGG
>CAZNSF010000350.1:0-3521 GCA_964575565.1 uncultured Verrucomicrobiota bacterium
TCTTTACAAAAATATATGAAGATAGTTGATCCACATTCTCCTGTGTCATTTTAATGGACGATGGATTGATTGCAGGGCATAAGAGCTTTTCTGGAGAAAGATGAAGTTTTTCCATTAAATCGAAAAGGGCGCCTTCTTTTAATAATAGCTCACTTCCTTCATCAAGAGCATACTGTTTAAGCGCCAGATTAATTTCGTGCATATTCTTGCCGCAAGCTGACCGTGCTTCCTTTGCTTTTTCTTCCTTTTGCGATTCATTGGTTAATGCCACCACGCTTAAACCAATAATAAGCATTGCGCCGACAAGCGACCATTGACGCGAATTTTTCTTAAAACCGGCGATCATTTTCATCCGCCATTTCATTTGATTTTTATTTTCGAGCAAACCCACCACCCCCGGCAAGGCGCGCGGTTCGGCATAACGCTCCAAAAGTTTAATCATCATTTGGCCATACTCCTGGTTTCTTTCCGTCTTAGCGTGGGCAAGC
The DNA here is from genome assembly GCA_964575565.1 of uncultured Verrucomicrobiota bacterium. GTDB lineage: Bacteria > Verrucomicrobiota > Verrucomicrobiia > JABWAM01 > JABWAM01 > CAZNSF01. The sequence goes on from CAZNSF010000350.1 coordinate 489, forward strand.
ACCTTGGCATCACAAGCAGTTTCCATATCCGCTGCCATTTGGCGAAACCCGAACCAGATGATCGGATTAAACCAATGCAAGATTCGTAGAATGGTTACTAGCCAGTTGGTAAAAATATCGCCCCGTTTAAGATGGAAGAGTTCATGCAGAAAAACTAATCGCAATTCTTCTAATGTAAAATTCTCTACCATGTGCTTGGGTAGAAGCAGTCTTGGCCGAATTAATCCCATGAGTGCCGGACTTTTAAGATCATCTACTTCAACTACCCAAAGAGGCGTTTTAAGGCCTGCCTCGCCCTTACAATCTTCGAGAAGATTTAAGACGGGGCCATGGATTAGAGGGCGAAGAGATGAAATACGGCGCGCTAATTGCCAATTTGTAAATACCACTCGCGCCAGCAAAAAGAAAACCCCAAGGAACCAGAAAATAGCGAGGGCTTTAAAAAAATTTGGTTGGCCCATCGTCTGGACCTCTCCCATCCTCTCCTTAGTAAGGAGAGGTGATGTCGTGACCTCTCCCATCCTCTCCTTGGTAAGGAGAGGAGTAAGAAGGCGAGGTTGTTGAGTCTCTGTTACTTTATGGATTTTACCTGGGATAAACTTCGTTAAATTAAAAATGCTGAAACTGCTTTCTGGAGCCAAGGGGATCATCATGCGGATCAAAACAAGGAACCAAAGCAAGTAACGCCATTGGGCTGAAAGCTGTTTGCGAAAAATCCATTGGATTACTAAAACCAACACGATAAGCACCGATGCTTGGAACGAGGTTCGGATTAACCATGTTAAAAACGGTTCAAGAGTTTGGAGGATAGTATTCATAGGTTTTTGATTTTATTTAGCCACAAAAATGCACAAGAGTTTTTCAGCAGATTGATTTTGTATTTCTTTGCGCGAACTTCCTTTCCAGAAGTTTTAGTTTTCCATCAACCTATTGTTCCTTTAGTTCTTGTATTTCTTAGCGTCTTTGCGCCTTTGCGAGAGACCTCTTTTTCTAAAAGCTTCATTTTACTTTTTCCTCGAGTATCAGTTTGAGTTCCTGAATATCGTTTTGAGAGAGTTTGGTATTTTTAACCAAATGCGCCAGCATAGGGGTTGGCGCTCCGCCAAAAACGCGTGCGACAAAGGATTGGCTTTCGCTTTTAATACATTCCTCGCGAGGCACTAGGGGACGGTAGAGATATTGTTTGCCTTGGGTATCGAAGCTTAGCGCCTTTTTCCTAACCAATCGGTTAATTAGAGTTCGAATAGTGCTATTGTGCCAAGATTTTTCTTGTGCGAGTTTTTCGACGATTTCATTGGTCGAAATGGGTTGTTTTTCCCAAATGAGATTCATGATTTCCCATTCGGCATCAGATATTTTTGGAATTTTATTCATAAAGAATTTATTAGCCCGCTAAACACTCTAAAAGATTCTAAAAAATAAGAGACTTTTAATCCCAATCTCCTTTTCGCGTCTTTTAGAGTGTTTCGCGGGCTCTCTTGCAGGGTTTCGATTCATAAGTGTATGTTACGTTTGTAACGTGAATATGCTACACTTGTAACAATCTGTCAAATAAAAAAATGAGAAAAAGATTTTCGGCATAAAAGTGCGGCTTCATTAGATAAATTTTGTATTGGGCTAATGCAAAGTTTGAGCTTAAATAAGCGGCATGTTGATTACTGCCAAAATACGAGACCGAGATTTTCCAGCATTAAAGAAAATCACTTATTTTAATACGGCTTCGGAAGGTATTTCTCCTCCATGTGTGGAGAAAGCTTTTGCCGATTACATGGCAATTAATCAGTGGCAGAATACTAAAGGCCCAGAAGAACATATTGTACGGATGGAACAGTGCCGGCAAATCGCAGCCAAAACACTGGGGCTTACACCAGAGGAGACTTCTTTTTGTTCTTCAAGTTCAGAAGCCTACAATCTTTTAGCTATTACGTTAGCGCTAGAAAATAAAGATGAAGTTATTATTAACGATCTAGATTTTCCATCCGGTGTTACACCGTGGTTATCCGGTAGATTCCATTGCACCCTTCAATTATGGAAATCGCGTAATGGTGTGTTAGAAATTGAAGATTTACTTCCTTTATTGAACGAGCGCACGCGTCTGGTACCCATTTCGCTTGTGAGCTTTTATAATGGCTATCGTTTACCATGGGCGCCGTTTAGTAAGGCGGTTCGGAGTAAATCGCCTCGTGCCATTATTTCGGTCGATGCCACCCAAGCTTTAGGCCATTGTATTTTGGATTGTCACGATGCGGATTTTATCCTTTCGATTGGGCACAAATGGCTTTTAGGAATTCAAGGCTGTTGCATTTTGGGAATTCCAAAAAATCGTGCTAAAGAACTTACGGCGCATGTAGGAGGATGGTATCATCTGGCGGATCCTTTTGGGAAAGATCGCTTCGAGCGCGCTCTTCAAAAAGAAGGCGCTCTAAGTTATTCGGTCGGCTCGCCTATATTTCCATCGATTTATGCATTGGATGCTTCGCTCCGTTATTTAAATGCTCTGGGGATACCACGCATTGCTCAATATCGAAACACACTTTTATCTCCGCTTTTCGAAGGGCTCTTAGAGCTTGGGTTAAAGCCAATGGTACCGTTGCAACCCGATTATCCTTCTGGGATTATTGCCTTTCAACATCCTAAAGGCGCAGCCGTTTACAAGGCTTTAGTGCAAAAGAAGATTTTTGTAACGTATAGTGTGGAACGTTTCCGTGTTTCGCTTCACTTTTATAATACGCTCAATGAGGTTGAGCACTTTTTAAAGACCTTACGAAAGATTCTTGCGGTAGTGTAAAAATGGGGAACCATCGATATCCGTCATGCCCACCTATCGTGGATAGTTCAAAGATAGACCTCAACGGGTTGTAGTTTTTGGTAAAATTTTCCGAGATTCTTTCTAAATTCTTTTCTGAAAAAGATTGTGGAAAAGGGTCTTTGTGGATATCATAAAGGGCTCTGATATCATCTCTAATGAACTAGCGGAGATTCAAGAGATTGCTTCGTCGGCCATGCTTTAAGGCAGCCTCCTCGCAATGACGG
>CAZNSF010000351.1:0-3274 GCA_964575565.1 uncultured Verrucomicrobiota bacterium
CGATTCGAAATGATCCGCCAAGTTGCCAGTGAAAACATTAAATTAATTTCTATTTTTGAAAATGAAGAGGCACAAATTAAAATTGATCCAAACTATCTTGACCAAGCGATCATGAATCTAGTTTTAAACGCACGTGACGCCATGCCGAACGGTGGAAAGCTTATCTTGCAAACTGCCGTTGTAGAACTTGCTACTAAAGATATTGCACAGCATGGCAATATTACTCCAGGCATCTACGTAAAGCTTGTGATTAAAGATACAGGCACGGGGATGGTTCCGGAGGTTTGCAAACACGTATTTGAGCCTTTCTTTACTACTAAAGAAGCTGGTAAAGGCACAGGACTTGGACTTTCAACAACCTATGGCATTGTTCGGCAAAGTGGCGGCCATATCGAATTTGAAAGCCAACTGAAACAAGGCACTACATTTACCGTTTATTTTCCCTACGTATTTGATCCTACAAAGAAAGCATTTCAGCATATTAAAGCAGATAAAATTCCAAAAGGATCCGAAAGCGTTCTTGTGGTGGAAGACCAAGAATTCATGAGAGATGTGGTGCAGGAAATTCTTGAAGAACAAGGGTATTCTGTTCTTTCGGCAAGCAATGCCGAAGAAGCTCTAAAAATTAGTAAAAATAAAAAAAACCGCATCGATCTTTTATTTACAGATATCATAATGCCAGGCATGGATGGCATAAAATTAGCTGACCATTTTCATAAATTACGGCCAAAAAGCAAAATACTCTTTACTTCGGGTTACGCTGAACAATCCACATTACGACGCGGTTTGCTAAATCCTTCTACGAATTTTATTGCAAAACCCTATGATATTTCAGCCCTTGCGCACAAACTGCGAGCAGTGCTGGATCATCATAAAATACACTCTTAACCCACTCTCCACTTTAAGCTTTACTAAGCCTGGAATCCATCTTGACAATGCTTGCTCCATCTACTTTCTTGAAGAAGCGAAAACCCCTTTTTTATGAATCTATTAAATCACCCTTTTTTTGCTCACTTTAGTGATATCGGCGCAAGAGCTCTCGCGGATTACACAGAGGAAATTACATGCAATAATGGCACACTTCTTTTTGATGAAGCCGATCCCTCCGACTGTATTTACTTGCTATTGGAGGGCCAAGTGGAATTAAGTAAAGTTTCTGGTGGCTCTCAACAAATCCATCTCGCCACCGTGGAAGCAGGTAATTTTTTTGGCGAAATGGGTATTCTCGATGATAACCTCCGCAGCGCGCGCGCCACATGTATGGGTGTGGTTCGTATAGCTAAAATTCCAGGACCGCCACTCTTACGCATTCTCCAACAAGAACCTGCTTATGTAACCCTTCAACTTCTTCGTACCATTCTTGGACGCCTGCGGCACACAAATGATCGGTTTGTAAAAGAAGTGCTGAAGAATCACTCGTCTTGACCGGGTGGTTTTTGTATCCATAAAACTAGGAGAAAACTCTATGTTTGCTTTTTACCTACGCGCTGCTTTCTTAATTCCTTTAGCAGTACTGTTCACAACCACAGGTTGTTCTATTCAAAAATTTGCTGCCAATAAATTAGGTGATGCCCTTGCAAATAGTGGCACAACCTTTGCCAGTGATGATGATCCCATTCTTATCCGGGATGCGAGTCCATTTAGCCTTAAGCTGATTGAAAGCCTATTATCTGAAAACCCGAACCACTCAGGCCTTCTTTTAGCTGCCACCAAAGGTTTTACCCAATATGGATACGCTTTTGTACAACAAGATGCTGATGAAATGGAAGAACGTGATCTTACCACTGCAAGAGCTTTGCAAGCGCGGGCTCGTCGGCTCTATCTCCGCTCACGCAATTATGGTTTGCGCGCTTTAGAAGTAAATTATCCAGGTTTTGAAAAAGTCTTGCGCAAAAATCCAAAAGAAGCAGTGACCCTTGCAGGCATTAAAGATGTCCCTCTTCTCTACTGGACAGCGGCCGCATGGGGAGCAACTATTTCAGCTTCCAAAGATAATCCCGAGTTGGTTGCTGACCAACCCATTGTTGAGGCGCTTATCGACCGCGCCTTTGAACTCGATGAAGATTTTGACAATGGAGCCATTCATACCTTTATGATCACTTATGAATCTGCTCGCCAAGGTGCGAAAGGAGATTTTGCAATACGATCAAAAAAACATTTTGATCGCGCAATGGAATTAACCGAAGGAAAACTTGCTTCGCCTTTAGTAACATTTGCCGAAACAGTGTGTGTAAATAAACAAAACCGTGTAGAATTCCAATCCTTACTTAACCGCGCCTTAGCAATCGATGCCGATGCAAAACCTGAATGGCGGCTGATGAATCTTGTAACCCAACGAAGGGCACGTTGGCTTTTATCTCGCATGGATCAACTTTTCGTTGAATAATAAGTCGGTTATCTTTTATCCCTTTCTTTATGGCTTACTTTAAAATACTAAAAAAAGTCCCGATCAAGAAAATATTTTTGATAAGCACCTTAGCGCTTAGCCTGCTTGGAGCCTATCAACTTGCCTCTACCCTATACGCTGCAGAAGGACCGATACGCATCAAGCTGGCCACGTTGGTGCCTCGGGGGACTTCTCTTCATCAAATCTTACAAACGATGGGGGATAAGTGGGGAAAGACCTCTAACGGCAATGTTGCAGTTACCATTTATGCGGATGGAACCATGGGTAGCGAAACCGAAATGGTGCGGCGAATGCGCGCCGGACAAATCCAGGCAGCGATGCTTTCGGTAGGCGGAATGTCCGAAATCGAAGAATCGGTAAGGGGTCTTCAAAATATGCCCATGATGTTCCATTCTCTCGAAGAAGTAGATTTCATACGTGAAAAATTACGACCCAAACTCGAAAAACGATTTCTCGATAAAGGATTTGTTGTTTTATTCTGGGGCGATGTAGGCTGGATCCGATTTTTTTCTAAACGACCAGCGGTTCTTCCCGACGATTTTAAAAATTTAAAAATGTTTGTTTGGTCAGGCGATAATCATCAAATCGATATTATGAAAGCAGCAGGGTACCACCCTGTCCCACTTGAGTTTACCGATACCCTGATGGGATTACAGACAGGACTTATCGAAGCTGTTCCTACTGCGCCTTTTTATGCGTTAGCAGGTCAATTTTACACTCCAGCTCCCCATATGCTTGAACTTAACTGGGCCCCTCTTGTTGGTGGAACTGTAATTTTAAAAAAAACATGGGATACCCTTCCTCCTGCTACCCGAGAAGTATTTTTGAAAGCTGCAGCGGAAGCAGGCGAACAAATCAAAACCAAGA
>CAZNSF010000352.1:0-2902 GCA_964575565.1 uncultured Verrucomicrobiota bacterium
GACCTCCCAATTACCATTACCATTAACATTCCACGACCCATCAGCCGCCCATGTCGAAATAGGAAAAAACAAAAGGCACACCAACCCTATTCCTAGGGACATACCCCATCTCTTCATGAACGATCTGCTCATAGCAAAACCTTTAGTTAAAAGTAGCACGGTTTACCCACAAATGCAAATAACTACTTTACTTTCAAACGGGCTTTTTTAGAAGTTGACTTTAGGCTTTTTGGGGGCTTGAGTGTGACCCTTATCTTAAGGAAGAAAGCCTCCGCGGGGTGGAGCAGCCTGGTAGCTCGTCAGGCTCATAACCTGAAGGTCGCTGGTTCAAATCCAGCCCCCGCAACCAATTTCAAAGGAGGGCTCTACACCACCAAGTGAGGCAGAGACAAAAGCTCCTTTTTCTAATTTCCATTTTTACCAGAGCTGATAGAATGGGTTGATTTGCCTTTGCGCTAAAAAGCCCAATAGGCACCTCACTTTGTAAACCCATGATTGAAGATTCTATCTCTATCGGCGGCGCCAGGCAGCATAACCTAAAGAATCTATCGCTCAAGATTCCTAAGAACAAGCTGGTCGTTATTACAGGCTTAAGCGGTAGCGGCAAGTCCTCGCTTGCCTTCGATACGATTTATGCCGAAGGCCAACGCAAATACGTAGAAAGCCTGTCGGCTTATGCACGGCAGTTTTTGGATCAAATGCAAAAGCCCGATGTAGATTTTATTGATGGTCTATCTCCTGCTATTGCTATTGAGCAACGCTCCTCGGCTTCTAATCCACGTTCTACCATTGCTACCACCACCGAGATTTTTGATTATTTACGCCTTCTTTATGCTCACCTTGGTCAGCCTCATTGTCCTCGTTGCGGCAAGCCTATTTCGAGCCAAACTATCCAAAATATTGTTGATCGATTATTAACCTTACCCACCGGTATCCATTTGATGATTTTGGCTCCTCTTATTCGCGGTCAAAAAGGTGAGTTCCGCGATGTCTTCGAAAAAATTCGCAACCAAGGATTTGTTCGGGTGCGGGTAGATGGCCAATTTTTCGAAGTCGATAAGCTTTCCGAAAAAACAAGTTCTTCTTCGGCTTCTTCCTCCATTTTTGGTTCGACGGGTCGGCTAGATAAAAATCGTATTCATCATATCGAAGCCGTAGTCGATCGCTTGCCGATAGATATTAAATTTCGAACACGTATCACCGATTCTGTAGAAACAGCTCTTAAATGGGGACAAGGCACTCTTTTGGCACTCACACGGAAATCGGGAGATATTTCTTTAGAAAAAATTCCTACAAACCCATCGTCTTCGGGTTCTAATGGATTGCCATGGGTAGAAACCCTTTATAGCACCATGAATGCGTGTGTGGAATGTGGGATTAGTTTAGGAAAATTTACGCCGCGTTATTTTTCGTTTAATAGCCCTTATGGAGCCTGCCCGGCTTGCCATGGCATTGGTCAGGAAATGATTTTCGATATGGATCTAGTGATTGCTGACCCCGAAAAAACAATCCATGAAGGAGCCATCACACCTTGGCGCCGTGGAGGACGTCGCCTTATTATTTACTACAAGATGCTCTTACGTAATGTTTGTGCGCATCTAAAGATAGATATGGATACTCCTTGGGAGGATATACCGAAGGCTAAACGGAATGCAGTCCTTTATGGTACAGGCAGCGAAGAAGTTACTTTTCGAATGTTTCGAAATGGCAAGCCCCACAACTTAATCAAACCATTCGAAGGAGTTATTCCTCAACTGCAACGTCTTTACACCGAAACAAGCAGTGAATTTACACGTAACCGTTTACGAGGCTACCAAACCTTTCAACCCTGCACAGCTTGTGATGGCGCACGACTTAAAAAAGAAAGCTTGGCTGTTACTTTAAAAGAAAAATCTATTATCGAGCTAGCCCGGCTTTCTGTAGAAAATGCTATCCAGTTTGTGGATTCTTTAGAGCTAACTCCGCAACAACAGGTCATTGGCCAGCAAATCCTAAAGGAAGTTCGGTCACGCCTTGGTTTTCTTTCCGAAGTTGGCCTTAGTTATCTTACGCTGGATCGCGAAAGCGGTACTCTTTCCGGCGGCGAAGCTCAACGCATTAAATTGGCAACCCAAATTGGATCTAAACTTTCTGGGGTTATCTATGTTCTTGATGAACCGAGCATTGGATTGCATCAACGCGATCATCAACGATTGTTAAATACTCTTACGCATTTGCGCGATTTAGGAAATACGGTAATCGTGGTTGAACACGATGAGGAAACGATTCGCAAAGCAGACCATATTGTGGATTTGGGTCCGGGGGCAGGAGTTCGTGGCGGTGAAGTGGTTGCCGAAGGGACTATTGCCCAAATCGAAGCAAATCCATACTCACTGACGGGGAGATACCTCTCGCGACAACTTGCTATTAAACCGCCTAAACACCGAATACCTCCTAATGAAAATTTCTTAAAAATTATTGGTGCTACGGAAAATAATCTCCAAAACATTACTGCACAAATTCCCATTGGTTTATTTACTTGTGTAACAGGCGTCAGTGGCTCTGGTAAAAGTACCCTCATAGATGATATTCTTCGGCGGGCGCTCCAACAACGTTTGCATGGTTCCAAAGAAAAACCCGGTAAACACAAGCGCATCGAAGGAATTGAACATTTGGATAAAGTGATCGTCATCGATCAATCCCCAATTGGAAGAACACCCCGATCGAATCCACTAACCTACACCGGTGCCTTTAGTCTGATTCGCGATTTATTTGCAAGCCTGCCAACATCCAAAGTTCGCGGTTATGGTCCCGGCCGCTATAGTTTTAATGTCAAAGGCGGTCGGTGCGAAAAGTGCGCGGGAGATGGTATTTTAAAAATTGAAATGCATTTCTTGCCAGATGTTTATGTGGAATGCGAAAC